>JBDTUO010000038.1:0-13837 GCA_040007675.1 Rubrivivax sp. | reverse complement strand
CGCGTAGGTGGTCAGGTTGGTCCAGACGCTGTCGCTCCAGCCCTGCACCGGGAACCAGCCAAGCTGAAACGCGAACACATACTGGCCGACGATGACGTAGACGAGGAAGCTGATCGACAGCGCGATGGTGCTGATCACCATGATCGTGCGGTCAGCCACCGAGCCACGCCGGTAGGCGACCCACATCGCGATCGGCAGCGCGACGATCACCTCCAGGATCAGGATCGGCAGCATCACCGTCAAAGTCGCCGGCAGCCGGGTCGCGAACAGGTTGCTGACCGCTTCGTTGGTGGCCCAGCTCTTGCCCCAGTCGAGCGTGACCACGCTCTTGAGATAGATCCAGAGTTGGTACCAGACCGGCTCGTCGAGGCCGAGCTGCTGACGGATTGCGTTGATCTGCTCAGGGGTGGCGTTCAGGCCGCCGAGGATCTCGGCCGGATCGCCGCCGAAGTACTTGAACAGCAAGAACACGAGCAGCACGACGCCGAGGATGGTCGGCACCATTTGCCACAAGCGCCGCAGGAGGTAGGCGGCCATGAGCGTCGAGAACTCCCCTGGTTGGGAAGGCGCGAGTGTACGTGGGCGTCTGCGGTGATTGCCTGGGGGTTCCGCCAAGCGACGGCCGCCGCACCCACTGGTTGTCGCCGGGCTCGACGCGGCATCGCGCAGCTAGACTCGGTCCTTCGCTGAACCCGAGTTCCACCATGAACCGCACCGTCTGGCTGGCGCTGGCCACGAGCCTCGCGCTGGCATGCGGATCGGGCGCGGCGCAGGATCCGACGCCGTCCACCCGCAAGGTCCTGCGCTACGCGTTCCCGGTCGCCGAGACCGGCTTCGATCCGGCGCAGATCTCCGATCTGTATTCGCGCACCGTCGCCGCGGCGATCTTCGACGCGCCGCTGACCTACGCTTTCCTCGAACGGCCGGCGCGGGCAGTGCCGAACACCGCCGTCGCGATGCCAGAGATCACCGAAGGTGGCCACAGCTTCACCTTCCGTATCCGTCCGGGCATCTATTTCCAGGACGACCCGGTTTTCCAGGGCAAGCCGCGCGAGCTGATCGCGGCCGACTACATCTATTCGATCAAGCGGCACTACGACCCGAAGTTCAAGAGCCCCAACCTGTTCCAGTTGGAGAATGCCGGTGTCCTGGGCCTGTCGGAGCTGCGCCGAAAGCTGATCGAGTCGCGCCAGCCGTTCGACTACACGGCTGAGGTCGAAGGCCTGAAGCTGCTGGACCGCTACACCTTCCAGGTGCGCATCCAGGCGCCCGCGCCGCGTTTCTACTACCTCTTCACCGACGGCGCGGTGATGGGCGCGGTGGCGCGCGAGGTGGTCGAACACTACGGCGACACGATCATGGCGCACCCGGTGGGCACCGGGCCGTTCGTGCTGAAGGACTGGCGCCGGTCATCGAAGATCGTGCTCGAACGCAACCCGGCCTACCGCGAGCAACGTTACGACGAGCGCCCGCCCGCGGACGACCCGGAGGCAGTCGGCATGGCCCAGGCGCTCAGGGGCCGTCGGCTGCCGATGCTCGACCGCGTCGAGATCAGCATCATCGAGGAGGAGCAGCCGCGCTGGCTCGCCTTCCTGAACGGCGAGCACGACTTTCTTGATCGCCTGCCGAACGAGTTTGCGCCGCGCGTAATCCCGCACGATCGGCTTGCGCCGAACCTTGCCAAGCAAGGCATCAAGATGGCCCGCACGCCGCTGGTCGACGTCACGATGTCCTACTTCGGCATGGAGAACCCGGTCGTCGGCGGCTACACGCCGGACCGGGTGGCGTTGCGCCGCGCTTTGGCCCTGGCCTACGACAGTGCCGCCGAGATCGAACGGGTGCGCGCGGGGCAGGCGATTCCAGCGCAATCGGTGATCCCTCCGCTGCTGTCGGGCTACGAGGTCGATTTCAGGAGCGAGATGAGCGAACACAGCGTGGCGCGCGCCAACGCCCTGCTCGACCTCTACGGCTGGGTCGACATGGACGGCGACGGTCGGCGCGACCAACCCGACGGCAGCCCGCTGGTGATCGAGTATTCGGCCCAGCCCGACCAGCTGTCGCGCCGGCTGCAGGAGCTGTGGCAGGCCGCCGCCGACGCGGTCAAGGTGCGCATCACCTTCAAGATCGCGAAGTGGCCCGAGCAGCTCAAGGCCAGCCGCGCCGGCAAGCTGATGATGTGGGGCGTGGCCTGGGGAGGGGTAAGCCCCGACGGCGCCTACTTTCTGGACCTGCTGTACGGGCCGAACAAGGGCCAGGCCAACCATGCACGCTTCGATCTGCCGGTCTTCAACCGCCTCTACGAGCAGCAGAATGTGATGCCGGACGGTCCCGAGCGCGAGGCCCTGATTCGCGAGATGAAGCGACTGTTGGTGGCCTACATGCCCTACAAGTTCACGGCGCACCGCGTCGCGACCGATCTGATGCACGCCGAGGTGATCGGCTACCGCCGCCACCCCTTCCTGCGCGACTTCTTCCGCTACGTCGACGTCGACCCGTCCGTCCGGCTGGAAACGCGACACTGAGGACGAACCGTGAAGATGTTTCGCTTGCTGCTGGCGCTCGGGTGCGCCTGCGCGCTGGCCGGTGCGCAGGCCGCGCCGCCGAAGGTGCTGCGCCTGGCCTTCCCCAGCGCCGAGACCGGCTTTGACCCGGCGAAGATCTCCGACCTGTACTCGCGCACGGTCACGCCTCACATCTTCGAGGGGCTGTACGCGTACGACCACCTGGCCCGGCCGTTCAAGATCAAGCCACTGACGGCGGCCGCCCTGCCCGAGATCTCGGACACCTTCCGCCACTGGACGGTGCGCGTCCAGCCCGGCATCTACTTTGCCGACGACCCGGCTTTTAAGGGACAGCGGCGTGAGCTGGTGGCCGCGGACTACGTCTACGCCATCAAGCGGCTGATGGATCCGGCCAACAAGAGCCCCGTCGGGTCGACCATTCAGGATCTCGGCATCGTCGGCCTGAACGCCTTGCGCGACGAGTCCGTGCGCACCAAGCGCCCTTTCGACTATGACCGGGAGGTGGAGGGGCTGCGCGCCGTCGACCGCCAGACGCTGCAGATCAAGGTCGAACAGCCGCGCCCGCGGCTGCTGCAGATCCTGGCCGCCGGCGATCTCCTGGGCGGCACCGCGCGGGAGGTGGTCGAGTTCTATGGCGACGACATCATGGCGCACCCGGTGGGCACTGGTCCTTTCAAGCTGGCGCAATGGCGCCGCAGCTCGCTGATCGTGCTCGAACGCAATCCGGACTACCGCGAGCGCCTGTACGACGCCGAACCCGCCGCCGACGACCCGCAGGGGCAGGCCATCGCGGCCAGCCTGCGCGGCAAGCGGATCCCGATGGTCGATCGGGTCGAGATCAGCATCATCGAGGAGGAGCAGCCGCGCTGGCTCGCCTTCCTCAGCGGTGATCTCGACCTGACAAACGTGCCCGCTGCGTTCGTGACCCAGGCGCTGCCGAACAACACGCTGGCACCGAACCTGGCGAAGAAGGGCATCCAGCTGACCCGATCGCTCAATGCGGACGGCGTCTACACCTACTTCAACATGGAGGACCCGACGGTCGGCGGCACCGAAGCGGCCCAGGTCGCACTGCGCCGGGCGCTGTCGCTGGCCCTGGACGTGCCCCGGCTGATCCGCTTGCTCTATCGCGGCCAGGCGATCCCCGCGCAGTCGATCTTCATCCCGCACTGCAGCGGTTATGACCCGAACTTCAAGAGCGAGATGGGTGACTACGACCCGGCGCGCGCGAAGGCGCTGCTAGATCTCTACGGCTTCAAGGACGTCGACGGCGACGGTTTCCGCGAACGCCCGGACGGCTCACGGCTTTCGATCGAGATCGCGACCCAGCCGAGCCAGTTCAACCGCCAGTTCGACGAGCTCTGGCAGAAGGACTTCGCCGCCGTCGGCATCCGCGTGACCTTCTTCTCCGGCAAGTGGCCGGAGCAGCTGAAGGCAGCCTACGCCGGCAAGCTGCAGATGTGGACGCTCGGTGGATCAGCGGCCAGTCCGGACGGCCAGGACTCGTTGCAGTCGTACTTCAGTCAGCAGATCGGCAGCGGCCAGAACTTCGCGCGTTTCCGCAATGCCGAGGTCGATCGTATCTTCGAGGAGACGCAACGCAGCGCCGACGGCCCGGAGCGCGAAGCCCTGTTCGAACGCGCGAAGGTGATCGGCACCGCCTACATGCCGTACAAGGCCCTGCTCAGCCGCGTCAGCAACGACCTGACCTACGGGCACTTGGTCGGCCATCGACGACCACAGTTCTGGACAGAGTGGTGGCATATGGTCGACATCATCCAAGAGGGCGCCGAGCGATGAAATGCTGGCCACGGCTGGCGTCGACGCTGGCGCTGACGGCCGCGCTGGTGCTTGCACTGCCGGCGATCGCGGACGCGCCGCCGGCGCAGGCGGCGCCGAGGAAGGTGCTCAAGGTGGCTTTCAGCACTGCCGAGACGAGCTTCGATCCGGTGCAGATCAGCGACCTGTATTCGCGCACGATCACCTCGCACATCTTCGAGGGCTTGTACCGCTACGACCACCTCGCACGGCCGGCGACGATCCGTCCGTTGACCGCCGACGGCATGCCTCAGACCTCGAGCGACTGGCGCGTCTGGACGGTGCGCGTGCGTCCGGGAATCTTCTTTGCCGGCGACCCGGCTTTCAAGGGTCGGCCGCGCGAGTTGACGGCGAGCGACTATGTCTACTCGATCATGCGCACCGCCGACCCGGCAAACCGCAGTGAACTGTGGACCTATGTCGCGTCGCTGAAGATCGAGGGCCTGGCCGCCAAGCGCCAGCGCCACCTGGACGCCAAGTCGGCGTTCGACTACGACACCGAGCCGGCCGGACTGCGCGCGCTGGACCGCTACACGCTGCAGATCCGGCTCGAGCAACCCGACCCGCGTTTCCTCGGCAACCTGGCCAGTTCCGACCTGCTGGGTGCGGTCACGCGCGAAGTGGTCGAGTTCTACGGCGACAAGATCGGCGAACATCCGGTCGGCACCGGGCCGTTCCGGCTCAAGAGTTGGCGCCGCAGCTCGCAGATCGTGCTCGAACGCAACCCCAGCTATCGCGAGCGTGTCTACGACGAGCAGCCCGCGCCCGACGACGCCGAAGGCCAGGCGATCCTGGCCCGCATGAAAGGCCGGCGCCTTCCGATCGTCGACGAGGTGCAGGTCTCGATCATCGACGAGGACCAGCCGCTGTGGCTGAGTTTCCTCAACGGTCAGATCGACGCCCTGGCGTCCAAGTACGGCTCGGTGCCGGGCAACTTCGTCGTCCAGGCGATGCCCGGCGGCCATATGGCGCCCAACCTCGCGAAGAAGGGGATCCAGGGCAAGCAGTCGGTCAATGCCGACATCGCGATCACCTACTTCAACATGGAAGATCCGGTCGTCGGCGGATACACCCCCGATAAGGTTGCGCTGCGACGCGCGATCGCCCTCGGCATGGACATCGAGCGCGAGATCAAGGTCGTGCGGCGCGGGCAGGCGATTGCCGCGCAGTCCAACATCCTGCCGTTCACGACCGGCTACGACGCCGCCTTCAAGAGCGAGTCGGGTGACTACGACCCAGCGCGCGCAAAGGCGCTGCTCGACCTCTACGACTACGTCGACCGCAATGGTGACGGCTGGCGCGAACAACCCGACGGCGCGGCGCTCGAGCTGCTCAAGGCCACCCAGCCGGAGCAGATCTATCGCCAGTACGACGAGCTGTTCCGCAAGAACATGGAGGCGATCGGCATCAAGGTTCGGTTCGAGACCGGGCAGTGGCCCGAACATCTGAAAAAGGCGCGCGCCGGCAAGCTGCAGATCTGGGCCCTGGGCTCGTCGGCCGCCGGCACCGACGGCCAGAGTGCGCTGTACCGCCTGCACGGCCCACAGGCCGGCTCCCAGAACCTGGCGCGGTTCAAGCTCGCCGAGTTCGACGCGCTGTACGACCGCATGTCAGTGCTGCCCGACGGGCCCGAACGCGAGGCCCTGTTCTTCGAGTCGAAGAAGATTGCGACCGCCTACATGCCGTACAAGCCGACTGTGCACCGCATCAGCACCGACCTGTGGTATCCGTGGCTGATCGGCTACCGGCGGCCGCCGTTCTGGAACGAGTGGTGGCACCTGGTCGATGTCGACACGGAGCTGCGCACACGGGCGCAGCAGTGAGCTGCGTCACGGCTGTCGACCGCAGCTGCGGCGCGGCTCGCCTGCGAAGACGGATCTCGATCTCGTTGGCCACGATCGTGGTCTGGATGGGCCCCGTGCTGCCGGCGTCGGCGCAGGGGGTCGCCGCTTCGACCGCGGTCTCGCCGGGCGTCACAGTCGCGCCCTTCCCGAAGGTCCTGCGCTACGCGTTCCGTGTCGCCGAGACGAACTTCGACCCGGCGCAGGTCAACGACATCTACTCGCGCACCGTCACGCCGCACATCTTCGAAGCTCTGTACGGCTACGACCACCTGGCGCGGCCGCCCCAGGTGACGCCGTTAACGGCCAGAGGCGCGCCCGAGATCAGCGCGGATTTCCGGCTCTGGACGATCCGGCTGCGCCCCGGAATCTACTTCGCGCCCGACCCCGCCTTCGGCGGCCCGCCGCGTGAGCTGACCGCGCACGACTACGTCTACAGCTTCAAACGTTTCGCAGACCCCGCGCTCAAAAGCCCTAGCTGGCCGGGGCTCGACCAGCAGGGCATTGTCGGGCTGGCCGAACTGCGGCGGCAGGCGCTCGAAGGCGGTCGACCGTTCGACTACGACCGCGCCATCGACGGCGTGCAGGCCCTGGACGACTACACGATCCGCTTTCGCCTGCAGGAGCCTCGACCGCGTTTCCTCGAGACGCTGGCCACCGGCGACCTTTACGGCGCGGTCGCGCGCGAGGTCGTCGAGGCCCACGGCACCAACATCGGCGCTCACCCGGTCGGCACCGGGCCGTTCCGGCTCGCGCAGTGGCGGCGCAGCTCGCTGATCGTGCTGGAACGCAACCCGGACTACCGGCCGGTGTTCTACGACGCCGATCCGGCGCCCGACGACGCCGAAGGCCAGGCGCTGCTGGCGCGCTTCAAAGGCCGCCGGCTGCCGATGCTCGACCGCGTCGAGATCTCGATCATCGAGGAGGAACAACCGCGCTGGCTGAGCTTCCTGCAGGGGCAGTTCGACTTCCTCGAATTCGTGCCGCCGGACTACATCGACGTCGCGATGCCCAACGGCGCGGTGGCACCCAACCTGCGGCGGCGCGGCATCCAGGGCTTCCAGCGGCTGCGTTCGGACGGCTACGTCATCATCTTCAACATGGAAGATCCGATGGTCGGCGGCTACGACGCGCCGCAGGTCGCGCTGCGCCGCGCCCTCGGGCTGGCGCTCGACGTTCCGCGCGAGATCCAGATCGTCTACCACAAGCAGGCCCTGCCTTCGCAGTCGCCGGTGTTGCCGGGCACCACCGGCTACGACGCCACATTCAAGAGCGAGGCCGGCGACTACGACCCGGCGCGCGCGAAAGCCCTGCTGGACCTCTACGGGTTCGTCGACCGGAACGGCGATGGCTGGCGCGAACGGCCCGACGGCAGCCCGCTGCGGGTCGAGATGATGTCGCAGACCGAGGGGCTGGACCGCCAGCTCAACGACCTGCGCAAGAAGAACTTTGACGCCGTCGGGGTGCACCTGTCGTACAAGCCCGGCAAGTGGCCCGAGAACCTGAAGGCGGCGCGCGCCGGCCACTTCATGAGCTGGCGCGTCGGCTCGTCGGCGGCGTCCGAGGATGGGCAGGGCGCACTGGCGCGCCTGCACGGCAAGCAGATTGGCGGCCAGAACATGGCGCGCTTCTCGATGCCGGCGTTCGACGAGATCTACGAACGAATGGAGGTCATGCCCGACGGGCCCGAACGGCTGGCCCTGTTCGAGCGTGCGAAGCGGCTGGCGGTTGCCTACATGCCCTACAAGCCGATCCTGCACCGCGTGGTCACCGACCTGGCGCAGCCCGCTCTGATCGGGTACCGACGGCCGCTGTTCTGGACCGACTGGTGGCAATGGGTCGACATGGACCCCTCGGCGACCCCCTGATTCACCGCCGGATCGCGCCTCAGCCCGCTCCCAGCGCATTCGGGCAAACGTATCAGAGTGCGCTCAACTGTTCGGCTTCGTCTGTCGCCGAAGACCGGCCGCAGGTGTCAGACAGCACGCCACACCCCGCGATCAGGGGCCCCGCCAGGCGCAGGTTCGAATCGTTTTGTAACATCGGTCCGGGTTTCACATGGCCAAATGCACTTGAGATTCGCCGTGCTGTCCATCGACGGGTGCATCGAACTGTCCTTTCCTTGATCGCGGAACCCTTTTAATGCACAACCGTACGATTGACGTGGCGCCGCCGGGTCCCGTCCGCAGCAGCCTGCCGCCGGGACCCGCTCACATGCTCCACACCGCCCAGCACGCACCAGACCGAACCTTCACGATCCGCACGACCACGTCCGGCCCCGAACGCGAACGCGTCGGTGAACTGCTGCACCAGCGCTACAGCTGGCGCGGCTACCGCACGGTGACGCTGCCGACCGACCAGACCGGCTTTCGCACCACGCTGAGCGCGCACGAGGGCGAGGAGACGATCGGCACGTTGACACTCGAACTCGACGGCCCGTCCGGCCTCGCGGCCGACAACGCGTTCTCCGACGTCACCGCCGGCTTGCGCGCCGAGGGCTGCCGGATGGCGGAGTTCACCCGGCTGGCGATCGACCCCGACGGTGGCAGCCCACGCGTGCTGGCTGCGCTGTTCCACGTCGGCTACATCGTCGCGTTTCGCATGCGGCGCTACGACACGCTGCTGCTCGAGGTCAACCCGCGCCATGTGCGGTTCTACGAGCGCATGCTCGGTTGCCGCATGATCGGCGAGTCGCGCATCCACCCGACGGTGCAGGCGCCGGCGGTATTGCTGTCGGCCCGCTTCGACTACATCCGCGACCAGATCGGCGCTTATGGCGGCAAGCCCGAGCAGGCGATGCAGGCGCGTTCTTTGTATCCGTTTGCGTTCTCGCGCCACGATGAAGACGGCATCTTCGAGCGCCTGCTGCTGGCCCAGTTGCCGGAACTCGACCTCGTCAACTGAGCCTGCGCAGGCGGCGTCAATCTGCACCCGCGAGCGCACAGCGCCGCAGGCCCGCAGGCGGCTCGCCTTCAGCCTGCCGCCAGACTGACGATCTGCGCTGCCGGCAACGCGCCGGTACGGCGGCTCGTCTCACGCCCGCCGTCCAGCCGCACCAGCGTCGGGATGCTGCGGATGCCGAAGCGCGCCGCGAGCTGCGGGTTGGCGTCGGTATCGACCTTCGCGAGCAGCGCCCGTCCTTTCAACTGCGTGGCCGCCTGCGCGAAGGCGGGTGCCATCGCGCGGCACGGTCCGCACCAGGTGGCCCAGAAGTCGACCAGCACCGGCAGCCCGGTGCGGCCGACGACGGCGTCGAAGCTGGCATCGGTGAGCGCGACCGCCGCACCGTCGAGCAGCGCGGCGCCGCACTTGCCGCAGACCGGATCGTCGCCCAGGCGCCCGCGGGGCACCCGGTTGCCGGCCTGGCAGTGCGGGCAACCGACAAGAACGGAATCGCTGTCCATGGTCGCCAGATGGGGTGCCCGCGACCCGAATCAAGCGCCCGGTCGTGCGGCCGCAGCGTCAGCGACTGGCCGCCAGCCGCGCCGCCAACCCGTCGCCGACGTGGCGCATGAACGCCTGCACGCGGGCGGTTCGCCGCAGGTCGGGGTGCGTGATCATCCACAGCGGCACGCTGAGTTCGGGGATCGGATCTGATACCGCCACCAGTTCGGGGCAGCGCGGCTCCATGAAGCTCGGCAGCACGCCAACCCCGATACCCGTGCGCAGCATCGCGGCCACGGCGTTGAAGATGTCGACCCGCACGCGCACACGCGCGTCCGCGAGTTGCCGTTGCATCCAGCGGTCGTAGACGCGCGAAGTGGCATCACGCTCGAACGCCACCCACGGCACGTCGCGCACGAGCGTGGCCAGTGGCTGCACGGTCTGCGGCAGATCGGGTGCGCCACGCAGCGCGTAGACGCGGCAGTGGGACGGTCCGAGCGACCTCCCGACCAGCAATTCCGACACCTGCGGCGACAGTCGCAACGCCACATCGGCCTCGCGCTGCGCCAGCGGCAAGCCCGGGTCAGCGCCGCGGCGGGCGAGGTCGACCAGGAAGCCGTTCTCGACCACCTCGACCTCGATGCCGGGATAGGCGGCGGCGAACGCATGCAGCGCCGACGGCAGCAGGTGGTCCATGACGACGAACGCGGTCGTCACACGCAGCAGGCCGGTCAGCTGACGATCGCGCCCCAGCACGTGGCGCTCGATCGCGTCGACCTCGTCGGCCATGCGGCGGGCCTGCGCGACGACCACCTGCCCGGCATCGGTCGGCACGTAGCCACTGCGCAGACGTTCGAACAAGCGGGTGCCGAGGCGCTGTTCCAGCGCGTCGAGCCGACGCAGCACGGTCGTGGCGTTGACGCCGATATGGCGTGCGGCGCCGGCGAGCGAGCGCGCGTCCGACACCGCCAGCGCATGGCGCAAGTCATCCCAGTCGATTTCAGCCATGGGTCGATCTTGCCATCCCGCTGCAAATTTGCAAAGATGCTCTGCGCGAATGTCCATTGCGTGCAATAACGAGAGCTTCTAGAGTCATACCGTCAGTACTAACCCGCCCGTGTCGTGGGTGGTCCGAGGCCCAGAACCGGAGCCAGCAATGCACCAGACCCTGAGCGTGAACTTCCCCCTGACCGCGTGTGCGGCACGGCCCACGACCGTGTCGGTGGCCGGCCGGTCAGCGTCCGTGTCGGTGTCCGGCCGGGCGTCGCCCGCCGCAGCGGCCCCGGCGCCCGGCTGGATGGATCGCCTCGCGGCATGGGCCGAACAGCGGCCCAGCCACTACCGCCTGGGCCGTTGGACGGCGCTGTAACGGAGCAGCGAACAAGCGCCGCCTCACGCGGGGCAGACCCGCGCGGCGCGGCGCGGAATAATGGCGTGACGCCTCGCGTACGCCCCTTGTGTCTTCCGCTCCCCCCGCGTTCAGGCAACAACTGCTCGGCCACATCCCGCGGCTGCGGCGCTACGCCCGGACCCTCGTCTTCGAGCCTGGCCGCGCGGACGATCTGGTCCAGAACACGCTCGAACGGGGCCTGACCCACTGGCATCAGTTCGATCAGCAGCGCGACATGCTGGTCTGGCTGCTGTCGATCGCGCACAACGCACACCTGGACCAGTGTCGGCGCGACGCGCGCATGTCGAGCCTCGCGCCGGCAGACCTGCAGGAGCTGCAGGACCGAAGCGGCGGACATCACGGCCGCGACATCGGGCTGCAGATGGACCTCGTCGCTGCCCTCACACGCCTGAGCATCGAGCAACGCGAGGCGCTGCTGCTGGTCTGCGTCGAGCAGCTGTCGTATGCCGAGGTCGCGCAGGTGTTGCAGGTGCCGGCCGGTACGGTGATGTCGCGGGTGTGCCGGGCGCGGGCCGCGATGCGCCACTTCCTCGACGACCGCGAGCGCCCGACAACGGCGGCCGCAGGGCCGACCTTGCGGCGGGTGGTATGACCATGCCGATGAACCGACCTTCGGACGATGAGCTGAGCGCATGGCTCGATGCCGCACTGCCGCCCGATCGCCAGGCTGCCGTCGGTGCGTGGCTGGCCGGGCACGCCGACGATGCGGAGCGGGCGCGGCTGTGGGCGGCCGACGCCGAGTGGCTGCGGGCACAGACTGCGGCGCTGCTGCACGACCCGGTGCCCGCGCGGCTGCGCCGGGCAGCACTTGGTGCCGGCTTCGCGCCGCCGGCGGCGGCCCGGGCGGCCCGGGCGGCGCTGGCGGCCGGGCTGCTGCTGGCCGGCGCGGCGCTGGGCGCCGCGGGCCTGTGGCAGTGGCAACGCCACGGCGGGAGCGCGCCGGCATCGGCCGCCGCCGGTGGTGCCGGCCCCGTGGCAGCCGCCCCGGCTGCCTGGGTGCAGCGCGCAGCCTACGCCCACGGTGTCTACACGCCGGAGCCGCGCCATGCGGTCGAGGTGCGCGCTCAGGAGGAGCACCTCGCGCGCTGGCTGACCCGCCGCACCGACGTCCCGGTGAAGCTGTTCAACCTGCAGGCGCAGGGCTTCGAACTCGTCGGCGGACGCTTGTTGCCCGACGGCGCCGGCAAGAGTGCGCAGCTGATGTACCAGGATGCCCGCGGCGTGCGCGTGACCGTCTACCTGCGCAAGCCGGAGGACGGCACAGCGGCGGCGTTCCGCTACGAGCGGCAGGGTGAGCTCGGCCTGTTCTACTGGGTCGAGGACGGCGCGGGCTACGCGCTGGTGGGTGCGCTGCCGCGTGCGCAGCTGCTGGCGCTGGCCGAGGCGATCTATCACCAGAACCCGACGCTGCCCGACCCGACGGCGGCGGCGGCCCGCGCCGCTTCTGCCGGCGGCAACTG
The DNA here is from genome assembly GCA_040007675.1 of Rubrivivax sp. Classification (GTDB taxonomy): domain Bacteria; phylum Pseudomonadota; class Gammaproteobacteria; order Burkholderiales; family Burkholderiaceae_C; genus Rubrivivax. The sequence continues at coordinate 1,401 of JBDTUO010000038.1, read as the reverse complement.
ACGCTGCTGCCGCACGTTTGCGCCCGCGCGCCGCCGGTGGCGCGCACGCCGCTGCCTAGAATCGGTGAATGCCCGCCATTCCCGCCGCTCCGCGCCGCCCGATGGCCGCGCGGGCTGCCGCGTGGCACCGGCTCGCGGTCGTCACGCTGCTCGGCTTCGCGTCCGGGTTGCCGCTGGCGCTGACCGGGCAGGCGCTGCAGGCCTGGCTGACGGCCGACGGGGTCGACCTGGCGACGATCGGTTTCCTCAGCCTGGTCGGCCTGCCGTACACGTTCAAGTTCCTCTGGGCGCCGCTGATGGACCGGTTCGAGCTGCCGTGGCTCGGACGTCGGCGCGGCTGGCTGGTGCTGACGCAGCTGATGCTCGCCGCGGCGCTGCTGGCGCTGGCGGCGACCCCGCCGACCGGCCAGATCCGGCTCTTCGCGCTGATCGCGGTGGCCGTCGCGTTCGTGTCGGCGTCGCAGGACGTCGTCATCGACGCCTACCGCACCGACCTGCTGCCGCATGCCGAACGTGGGCTCGGCGCGTCGCTCAACGTGATGGGCTACCGGCTCGCGATGATCGTCTCCGGTGGCCTGGCGCTGATCTGGACCGACCCGGCGCAGCACGGCGGCTGGAGCTGGCCACAGGTCTACCGGGTGATGGCCGGCCTGATGGTGGTGGCGGCGTTCGCGTCGGCGACGCTGCTGCCGCGCGTGACGACCCCGCCCGGCCCACGGCCACCGGCGCGGCGGGACCTGATCGGCTTCGCCGCGGTCGTCGCCGCGGTGGTGGTCGGCTACCTGCTCAGCGACCGCTTCGCCGCGCCGCTCGCGCAGGCGCTGGTCGGCCCGCTGCTCGGCGGCACCGCTCTCGAGCCGCGGCTGCAGCAGCGCTGGATCGACCTCGTCGCGCTGCTGCTCGGCATCGGCCTGACGCTGCCGCTGGCGGCATGGGCGGCGCGGCGGGCGCGCTTCGAGACGCTGCTCGGTGGCCTCGGCAGCTACTTCGCGCAGCGTGGCGCGCTTGCGTTCCTCGCGCTGATCGTGCTCTACAAGCTCGGCGACGCGTTCGCCGGCAGCCTGATGACGCCGTTCCTGCTGAAGAGCATGGCGTACAGCCCGGCCGAGGTCGGCGTCGTCAACAAGGTGATCGGGCTGTGGCTGACGATCGGCGGCGCGCTGATCGGCGGCGCGCTGATGATGCGGCTCGGCCTGTGGCGCGCGCTGCTCGCGTTCGGCGTGCTGCAGATGGCGAGCAACCTCGGCTTCTGGTGGCTCGCGGTCAACGGCGCCGGGGTGCTGCCGGGGCTGACGCTGCCGGCCTTCGACTGGGGCTTCGTGCAGCTCGACACGCCGACGCCGGTGGACGGCGGCCTGCTGATGGTGATCGCGTTCGAGAACCTGTCCGGCGGCATGGGCA
>JBDTUO010000037.1:0-13932 GCA_040007675.1 Rubrivivax sp. | reverse complement strand
CACCCACCACGCTATCGGCCAGCGCGGCCAGCGCGGCCGGCGCGGCCGGCGCGGCGGTCGGCAGCGTCGCGGCCAGTGCTTCGGCCAGGTCGGTCAGCGCGCCGCCATCCAGCACGCCCCCGCCGTGCCGTGTGTCCGCGGCGACGAGGCCCGCCTCCGGGTCGAGCCGGTAGGCGCTGCCTTCGACCAGCCGCTGCTGCGACGCGGTCACGCGGTCGAGCGCCGGCAGCACGCCGCTGGCCAGCAGCAGCAGCAGCTCGAACGCGCGCAGCGCCGCCGCACCCGCCGCGCCGTCATCGGCGAGCGCCGGCAGCGTCGCCGCGTAGGCGTCGAACAAGGCCTCGTGCGGGTCCTGCCGCGCCAGGCCCTTCAGCAGCAGTTCGTTGACGTAAAAGCCGCGGAACAGTGCGCCGCCGCCCAACAGCGGCAGGCCACCGCCCCAGTCGGCCCCGCGCAGCGTGTGCAACTCGAGCGCCGCGTCGTCGGGGCTGCGGCCGAGTGTCACGCTCAGGCGCTGGAACGGCAGCAGCACCGGGCGCAGCTGCGAATGGGGCCGCTTCGCGCCCTTCGCGGCCACCGCCAGCCGCCCGCGTTCGCGCGTGAACAACTCGACGATCAAGCTCGACTCGCTCCAGTCGTACGCGTGCAGCACGAAAGCCGCCAGCGCCGGCGCGGCGCGGTGCGACCGGGGTCGGGCGCCGGACCCGGGCACTACTCGTAGCCGTAGGAGCGCAGGTGGGCTTCGTCGTCGGCCCAGCCGGAGCGCACCTTGACCCACAGCTCGAGGAACACCCGCGCCTGCAGCAGGTGTTCGAGCTCCTGGCGGGCCTCGCTGCCGATGCGCTTCAGCCGCTCACCCTTGTCGCCGATCACCATGCCCTTGTGGGCATCACGCTCGACGACGATGCTGGCGCCGATGCGCACGCGCCGTGGCCCCGGCGCCGCGCCATCGTCGACGCCACCCTCCTCCTCGAAACTGTCGATGACGACGGTGGACGTGTACGGCAGTTCGTCGCCGGTCAGACGAAACAGCTTCTCGCGCACGATCTCGCCGGCCAGGAAGCGGTCGCTGCGGTCGGTCAGGGCCTCTTCGTCGTACAGCCACGGCTGTGCCGGCAGGTAGGGCTCGACGATGGCGAGCAGGCGCTCGACCTCGGTCGGACGGGTCGCCGTCATCGGCACGTACTCGGCAAACGCGTGGCGCTCCTGCATGCCCTTCAGCCACGGCAGCACGTCATGGCGGCGCCGCACGGCGTCGAGCTTGTTGGCCAGCAGCAGGACCGGCTTGTCGTGCAGGGCCTCGTCCTGCAGCAGCGCCAGCACGCGCGCGTCGTCGAGCGAGAAGCGCCCGGCTTCGACGACGAACAGCACGACGTCGACGTCCGACAGGGACGCGCGTACGGTGCGGTTCAGCGTACGGTTGAGGGCCGAGCCGTGGCGCGTCTGGAAGCCCGGCGTGTCGACGAACACGAACTGTGCGGTGCCCTCGGTGCGCACGCCGGTGATGCGGTGGCGCGTGGTCTGCGCCTTGCGCGACGTGATGCTGATCTTCTGCCCGACCAGCGCGTTCAGCAGGGTCGACTTGCCGACGTTCGGGCGGCCGACGATCGCTATCAGGCCGCAACGCGTCGCCGCCGCAGCGGCCGGCGCGGGCGAAGCCTCGGTTTGGGCGCGGTTCGGGTCGGTGCTCACGACTGCACTCACGACTGCAACGGGCCGTCCGGACTATCGCTGCGCTTCAGCAGGTCGAGCATGCGGCGGGCCGCCCACTGTTCGGCGGTGCGCCGCGAGCGCCCTTCCCCTCGTTCGGCCAGCCCGAGCGGCACGACCGCGCATTCGACGTCGAAGGTCTGCGCATGGGCCTGGCCGCGCGTGCCGACGATGCGATAGACCGGCACCGGCAGCCGGCGCGCCTGCAGCCACTCCTGCAGTTCGGTCTTCGCGTCCTTGCTCCAGCTGTCGGCGCTGGTGGCGGTGATGACTTCCCCGAACAGGCGCTGCACGACGGACTGCGCGGCGTCGAAGCCCCCATCGAGGTAAACCGCGCCGATCAGGGCCTCGGTCGCGTCGGCGAGGATCGACGGCCGTTGGGCCCCGCCGCCGCGCGCCTCGCCGTCGGACAGGCGCAGCACGTCCGGCAGGCCGAGCGCGAGGGCGGCGCGGTGCAGGCTGTCCTCGCGCACGAGGTGCGCGCGCACGCGCGTCAGGTCGCCCTCGTCGGAGGCGCCGAAGCGGTCGTACAGCAGCGTCGACACGGCGAGGCTCAGCACCGCGTCACCCAGGAACTCGATGCGCTCGTTGTGCTCGGCGCCGAAGCTGCGGTGCGTCAGCGCGCGCTGCAGCAGCGCGGGGTCGGCGAACACGTGCCCCAGGCGCTGCTGCAGCGCGGCGAGTGGAGGCACTACTTGGTTCGGCCCTGGTACTTGATCAGCAGGTACACCGGATCGAAGATCGGCAGCACCTTGTCATAGGCGAACGAGATGACGATGCGGTCGTTCTCCTTCGTGATGACGAGGTCCTTCTCGGTGATCGACGAGATCGAATACTCGATGTCCTTCTGGCGCTCGAAGGCCTTGCGGATCTCGCCGACCGAGGTCGGCCCTTCGCTGGCGATCTTGTTGATCGCGCGCTGGATCGTCAGGTACTCGTTGATGGTCGGCAAGGCGATCACGGCCAGGTAGCCGACGAAGCCGATCAGCAGGGCCCAGAAAAGCAGGCCGAGCATCGAGACGCCGCGCTGGGTGGCACGGCGGAACGGTCGGGCGGCGGACAACGTCGGTCGGGTCATGCGCGAGTTCCCTGCGGTGAGGTGGGTCAGGTCAGTGGAACGGGCCGATGCGGCCCAGGTCGCCGAAGTTCATCCAGACGAAGAACGCTCGACCGACGATGTTCTCGTCCGGCACGAAACCCCAGAAGCGCGAATCCTGCGAATTGTCACGGTTGTCGCCCATCATGAAGTAGTGGCCCGGCGGCACCTTGCACGTCATGCCGTCGGCACTGTAGCGGCAGTTCTCCGCAAACGGAAAGCTCTTGGGCAGGCTGCCGAAGTAAGAGGGCTGCTGCGGATTGACGAGGATGCGGTGCTCCACGGTGCCGAGTTTCTCCGCGAACACCGGCGCGTACCGCAGACTGTCCTCGTCATAGAACTCGCCTTGCGCGACGGTTTGCACGGGTTGGCCGTTGATGCTCAGCTTCTGGCTGGCGTAGCGGATCTCGTCGCCCGGCACGCCGACCACGCGTTTGATGTAGTCCACGCGCGGGTCGACCGGGTAGCGGAACACCATCACGTCGCCCCGCTGCGGGTCATTGTTGGCCAGGATCTTCTTGTTCAGCACCGGCAGCCGGATGCCGTAGTGGAACTTGTTGACCAGGATCAGGTCGCCGACGAGCAGGGTCGGAATCATCGAGCCGGACGGGATCTTGAACGGCTCGAACAGGAACGACCGCAGCACGAACACCACCAGGATCACCGGGAACAGGCCCGCCGTCCAGTCGAGCCACCACGGCTGCGTCAGCAGCCGCTCGCGCGCCACCTCGATGTCGCCGTCCACCTTGTCGATGCCCTGGCGCGCGAGGCCGGCGCGGCGCTGCCGGTCCTGCGTTTCCAGCGCGGCCGCTGCCGACAGGCGCGCGGGGCGGAAGCGCAGGCGCTCGGCCAGCCAGTACGCCATCGTGACGAGGGTCAGGGTGAACAGCAGCAACGCGAAGTTGCCCATCCAGTACCCGAGGAACCAGCCGCCCAGGTAGACGGCCAGCGCGCCGAACAGCGCGGCGGTGAATGCACTCATGGAATCCCGTGGGTGTTGAGTCTCAGTCGTCGACCTGCAGGATCGCCAGGAAGGCTTCCTGCGGGACTTCGACCGTGCCGATCTGCTTCATGCGCTTCTTGCCCGCCTTCTGCTTCTCGAGCAGCTTCTTCTTGCGGGTGATGTCGCCACCGTAGCATTTTGCCAGCACGTTCTTGCGCAGCGCCTTGATGTTCTCGCGCGCGATGATGTTGGCGCCGATCGCCGCCTGGATCGCCACGTCGTACATCTGGCGCGGGATCTGCTCACGCATCTTGGCCGCCACCGCCCGGCCGCGGTGCTGGCTCTGCACCCGGTGCACGATCATCGCCAGCGGGTCGACCCGCTCGCCGTTGATCAGGATGTCGACCTTGACGACGTCCGCGGCGCGGTATTCCTTGAACGCGTAGTCCATGCTGGCGTAGCCGCGCGATACCGACTTCAGCTTGTCGAAGAAGTCGAGCACGATCTCGGCCAGCGGCAGCTCGTAGGTCAGGTGCACCTGTTTGCCGTGGTACGCCATGTTCATCTGCACGCCGCGCTTGAGGTTGGCCAAGGTCATCACCGGGCCGACCGCGTCCTGCGGCATGTACAGCTGCACCGTGACGATGGGCTCGCGGATCTCGCGGATGCGGCCGAGGTCGGGCATCTTGCTCGGGTTCTCGATCAGCTGCACCGCGCCGTCGTTCAGTTCGACCTGGTAGACGACGCTCGGCGCCGTCGTCACCAGATCCTGGTCGAACTCGCGCTCCAGCCGTTCCTGCACGATCTCCATGTGCAGCAGGCCGAGGAACCCGCAGCGGAAGCCGAAGCCGAGCGCCTGGCTGATCTCGGGCTCGTAGCGCAGGCTCGAGTCATTGAGCTTGAGCTTCTCGAGCGCGTCACGCAGCGAGTCGTACTCGCTCGCTTCGGTCGGGTACAGGCCGGCGAAGACCTGCGGCTGGATCTCCTTGAAGCCCGGCAGCGGCGCGGTCGCCGGCCCCGCGTTGTTGGGCAGCTTCTTCTCGAGCGTGATGGTGTCGCCCACCTTCGCGGCCTGCAACTCCTTGATGCCGGCGATCAGGAAGCCGACCTCGCCGGCGCGCAGCAACTCGCGGGGCTCGGACTTCGGTGCGAACACGCCGATCTGATCGAGCGGGTACACGGCGTTGGTGGCCATCATGCGCACCCGGTCGCCCTTGCGCAGTTCGCCGTCGACGACCCGAACGAGCATCACGACGCCGACGTAGTTGTCGAACCAGCTGTCGATGATCATCGCGCGCGGCGGCCCGTCGGGGTCGCCGCGGGGCGCCGGCATCCGGTGCACGACGGCCTCGAGGATCTCGTCGATGCCCATCCCGGTCTTCGCGCTGCACGGAATCGCGTCCGCAGCGTCGATGCCGATGACGTCCTCGATCTCCTCCTTGGCGCTTTCCGGATCCGCCTGCGGCAGGTCCATCTTGTTCAGCACCGGCACCACCTCGACGCCGAGTTCGAGCGCGGTGTAGCAGTTCGCAACCGTCTGCGCCTCGACGCCCTGGCTCGCGTCGACGACCAGCAACGCGCCCTCGCACGCGCTCAACGAGCGGCTGACCTCGTAGGAGAAATCGACGTGGCCCGGCGTGTCGATCAGGTTCAGCTGGTAGACCTGGCCGTCGCGCGCGACGTAGCTCAGCGCGGCGGTCTGCGCCTTGATCGTGATGCCGCGCTCACGTTCGATGTCCATCGAGTCGAGCACCTGCGCTTCCATCTCGCGGTCCGACAAGCCGCCGCAACGCTGGATCAGGCGGTCCGCGAGCGTGCTCTTGCCGTGGTCGATGTGGGCAATGATCGAGAAGTTGCGGATGCGCTTCATCAGGGTCCAGAACAGGTCATGCAGGCGCACCCGCGAGTTGCCGGGCCGGTGCCAAGGCAGGCCCCGAATCGACGACGCGCAGTGCGTGCCGCCAACCAAAAAAAAGGCGCGTCCAATCGTGTGACGCGCCTTCCAACAGAACGTTTGGCAACTGCTTGTTGGGGCCTCATTGTAGCCAAATCGACCCGCTGGAAGCCGCGCCAATGCTTGTTTTCCGGCCGTTGCACGTGACCAACACGGGCAAACCGTCCACAGCTTATGCACAGGCCCGGGAGAACCCCGTGGAGACAGGCTTCACTCTGGCCAGTCAGCTCCCGGGGACTTGGAAAGCACCGTGCGCACGGACCGATTCTAGTCCGTGCCCTGCGTAATGCCCGGTCGGACCGTCCGAAGTAAAAGATCACTCACTTGCGGAGAAACCGACCCCTGCAAGGAGACGGTGCGGTCACAGATTCAACACGCTCGTCACATTCTGTATCGTGGAATGACCTGACGCCAGAGTCGGCGCCCGAGCAACAAACCGCGCCCGCCGGTCCCCCCTTCGAGCGACGGGACTGGGTGTCGGCGAGGCCTGGACGGGCGCCGATCCTGCGTGACCGAGAAGGCTCGTGAGCGTCAGCGAGCGCTGCCGCGGATCAACACGAAATTCACCTGCTTGCCGCGTCGCACGAGCACGCTGACGCTGCCGCGCGTCTTGTCCGCATTCGCTGCCTGGACCGCGAACTGCTTGGCGTCCGTCACCTCGGCGTTGCCAATCTGCAGGATCACATCCCCCGACTGGATGCCGGCGCGTGCCGCCGCCCCGTCGACCGCCTCGACGCGCACGCCGCCAGTGACATCGAGCTCCCGCCGCTGCGCATCGGTCAGGTCGACCACCGTCAGCCCGAGCGCCGTTGGCGTCGTCGCGGGCGGGTTCTCGGGCGACGCATTGCCACGCGCGACGCGCACCGGCTGGTCCGGCGCGAACTCACCCACCGCCACCGTCAGGTCACGCAGGCCGCCACGTCGGAACACCTGCATCGTGCTGCGTGTGCCCGGCTTCGTGCCGCCGATCAGGCGCGGCAGATCGCCGGCCTTGTCGACCGCGCGGCCATCGACCTTGACGATGATGTCGCCCGGCATCACGCCCGCCTTGTCGGCCGGCCCGTCGGACTCGACGCTGCGCACCATCGCCCCGCTCGGCCGCCCGAGGCCGATCGCCTCGGCAACTTCCTTGGTCACAGGCGCGATCTCCACGCCGATGCGACCACGAACCACGCGCCCGGTGGTGCGCAGCTGGTCGGCCACCCGCATCGCCTCGTCGATCGGGATCGCGAAGCTGATGCCCATGAACCCGCCCGAGCGGCTGTAGATCTGCGAGTTGATGCCGACCACTTCGCCGCGCAGGTTGAGCAGAGGGCCCCCCGAGTTGCCCGGGTTGATCGCGACGTCGGTCTGGATGAACGGCAGGAAGTCGCCCGTGTCGCGCTGCTTCGCGCTGACGATGCCGGCGGTGACGCTGTTGTCGAGGCCGAACGGCGAGCCGATCGCGATCACCCATTCACCGACCTTCAGCCGTCCGACGTCGCCGATACGGACGAACGGCAGCCCGCTGCCCTCGACCTTGACGACCGCGACGTCCGTGCGGCGGTCCGTGCCGACGATGCGCGCCTTCAGCTCGCGCTTGTCGGTCAGCGTGACGATCACCTCGTCGGCGCCGTCGACCACGTGGGCGTTCGTCATCACGTAGCCGTCGGCGCTCAGCACGAAACCCGACCCGACGCCGCGTTGCTGCGGCGTGTCGTCCTCGTCGCGCGGTGAACCCCGCCGCGGATCGGGCCGGTTCGGCAGCGGGACGCCGAAGCGGCGCAAGAATTCCTCGAGGTTGGGGTCGAGCTCGGGTCGTGCCGCAGCGGCAGCAGCGCTGCGCTCGAGCGTGCGGATGTTGACCACCGCCGGGCCGACCCGTTCGACCAGCTCGGTGAAGTCGGGCAGCTGCACGATCGGCGGGGCGGACGCGGTCGCCTGTGCCGCGGCCGGCCGGGGTGCCAGCGCCGCGAACGTCGCGCCGAGGGCGGCAGCGAGCGCCACCGCGGCCGCCCGGCGGCGCGCCGGCGACCAGAGCATCAAGCGGCGGATGGCGTCGTGGTGGGTGTCGGTATCGGCGGGCATGCGGTCGGCTCCTGGCGGAAGTCGCGGGGAAAAGGTGGTGTGGGCGACGGCGGGTCGTCCACTCGACAAGATGGGGTCGCGCGGCCCCGATTCAACGCGGGGGGGCAGCAGGCGGGGCAGCGGAGCCGGCAGAGGGGCCAGCAGCGGAAGACGCCGCGGGTGGCGCCGCGGATGGCGCCGCGGGAACCCGGCGCTCGAGCGCACCGATGAAGCGTTCCAGCGTGCGCCGCGGAACCTCGCCGATGGCAGTGATCCAGTGGTCGCCGACGCGCTGCATCACCGTGTGCATCGCGCCGAATCCGGCGGCGAGCGCCTGCGGGTGGCGCTGCTCACCATAGGGCTCGATGAAGATCGACACGTAGCTCATGCCGTCGCTGAACACCGCCTGCAGCGCGTGCATCTCGGCCCGTCCCGCGGCCGAAGGTGCCGGGCGGCGCACACAACCCTGCAACTCGAAGCCCGGTACCGGTTCGCGCAGCGCCCAGCCCTGCGCCGCCCAGTCCACCGCCTCGCGCTGCGACGGCAGCACCTCGTACGCGGGCGGCGCCATGCCGTCGAGCAATTCCTTCGGCGACCCGGGGCCGCCGACCTCCACCTCGGTGAAAGCCGACGACTCCAGCACGCGACCATCGGCACCGACGACGTCGGCGCGCAGCAGCAGACCGCTTGCCTCGTCGGCCCACAGCCGCTGCACGAAGCGCAAGTCGTCGGTCGGCTCGAGCAGCAACTGGCGTGCCGTGCGGCCGGCGACATGGCTGGTGCCGAGCACCTTGAGCGTGTACTGCCGCAAAGCGCGGGGCTCGACGCGCCGCCGCGTCGACACCAACCCGGGCGCGACCGCCTTGGGTTCCACCACGACCAGCCGCCGCAAGGGCCAGACCGTGCGCACGGTCTCGTTGTGCCGATAGACACGATGCAACTGCCCGTCGAGCGCCTGCAGGCGTTCGTAGACCTCGTCGCCCACACACAGGTGCGCGACCTTGGAGCTCGAGACGACGCCGTCCGCGGTGAAGACCATGGTGCCGCGGTAGTTCAGGCCGCCGGCGGCGCCGTTGATGCGCGTCAGCCACGCGGGCCCATCGAGCGACGGGCTGACCCCGGCGCCGGACGTGACGGGGGGCGCGGCCGCTGCCCACGGCACGAAGCCGGCAACGGCCAGCCCCGCGGCCAGCCTCCGCCAGCGCCGCAGCGGCCCGCGCATCAGCGCGCCGCCGCCTCGCCGAACCCGACGCTGCGCATTGCGCCACCGGGCAGCGCCGCGGGAGAACCCGCCAGCGCCTCGCGATGCGCGCGCAGGTACTCGTCGACCCGCGCATCACGCAGCATTTCGGCCTGCGGCGGCAGCAACAGCAGCGCCGCGGATGACGCCGGGCCGGCAACGCCGACTGGCGCTTGGACGGCGTACAGGCCCCCCGACTCGGGCGCGGGCGCGCGCAACACGACGAGCACGCCGGCGACGGCGACGAATCCGGCCGCGAGCGCCATCGGCCGGCGCCACCGCAGGCGGGAGACGCCGACCGGCGCCGCGCGGGAAGGCTGAAGGGGCTGAATGAGCGCGTCCGCGGCAGACGCGCGCGGCGCGAGCGGCACCGGCTCCTCGCGCAGCCGCGCGCGCAGCCCGGTGAGGAATGCGCGGTCATGCCTCGGCGGACGCGCCAGTTCGTCGGATCGCAGCACGTCGCCGATCAGGTGGTAAGCGTGCCAGGTGCGCTGAGCGTCCTCGTCGGCCACCCAGTCAGCGCAGGCGCGGCCGAGCGCCGCTGCGTCGAGCCAGCCGTCGGTCAGGTCGGAGAGGCGCTGGCGCGGATCGGCATCGGGGCGGGTTGGCGGGTTCATGGGGTTGGGGTGCTCGTGCAGGTCGCGGGGGTCGAGGGTAGGCGGCTCACCAGCGTTCGCCGCCTCGGGTGTCGAGCAGGGGCCGCAGCCTTTCTGCGATGGCCTCGCGGGCCCGGAAGATCCGGGAACGCACCGTGCCGATCGGGCAATTCATCACGTCGGCGATCTCTTCGTAGCTCAGTCCTTCGATCTCGCGCAGGGTGATAGCTTGTCGCAGATCCTCCGACAACGCCTCGATGGCGGCGTTGACGGCCTGGGCGACCTCCTTGCTGGCGAGCAAGCCCTCCGGGGTCTCGCCGTCGCTTAGTTCGTTCTCGACGCGAGAAGTTTCGTTGTTTTCGTCATCGCCGCTGCCCCGTGCCCCCTCGTAGACCAGCGGGTCACGCCGCATGTCGACCAGCGCCTTCTTGGCGGTGTTGACCGCGATCCGGTACAACCAGGTGTAAAAGGCGCTGTCTCCCCGGAACTGCGGCAGGGCCCGGTACGCGCGGATGAAGCTCTCCTGCGCGATGTCCTGTACGGAGTCGACGTCTCGGACCATGCGGCCGATCAGCCGCTCGATGCGGCGCTGGTACTTGACGACCAGCATCTCGAAAGCATGCGTGTCGCCGCGCTGGGCGCGCTCGACGAGCTGGACATCGGTATCGGCCTGTGTCATCCGCCGGTCAGCCACGGATCCGCGCCGCCGGGTCGGCGGCGCACCGGCGCCGCCACCAGCGCAGCCCGCGCAGCGCCATCGACTCCGTGCACGGCCAGCCAGCGTGACCGCGACGCCCGCCATACCGACCCGCGAGCACGCGCCTCGGGCCGCAGGCGCAGCAGCATCCAATCTCCGACGGCGATCGCGACCCGAAGCTCCAGCGGTTCGGACGCCGGCCCGGCCGCGCCGTGCAGCCGCCAGTGCTGGCAGTCCCAGGCCAGCCGCATGGGGGGCTCGTCGGCCGTGCGGCGCCACCGCCAGCCGCCGACCGCGGCCGCCACCACCGCCGCCACGCCCGCCGCGAGCCCGCCCGGCCATCCGCTCCACGCGGCCGCCCAGAGCGCCGTCACGAAAGCGGCCAGTGCCGGCAGCACCACGCGCACGGCCCGCCAGCGCCCGTCGTCGGCACAGTCGAACGACACCGCCGGCGCCGGCTGCATCGAGTCCGCCGATCAGGCGCGCCGGAACACCAGCGTGCCGTTGGTCCCGCCGAAACCGAAGTTGTTCTTGACCGCGATGTCGATCCGCATCGGCCGCGCCTCGTTGGCGCAGTAGTCGAGATCGCACTCGGGGTCGGGATCGGTCAGGTTGATGGTCGGCGGCGATACCTGGTCGCGCAGCGCGAGCACCGTGAACACCGACTCGATGCCGCCCGCGCCGCCGAGCAGGTGGCCGGTCATCGACTTGGTGGAGTTCACGACCAGGCGCTGGGCATGGTCGCCGAACGCCAGCTTGAGCGCGTTGGTCTCGTTGAGATCGCCGAGCGGCGTCGACGTGCCGTGCGCGTTGAGGTACTGCACCTCATCGGGGTTGACGCCGGCGTTGCGCAATGCGGCCTTCATCGAGCGCTTCGGGCCGTCGACGCTGGGTGCCGTCATGTGGAAGGCGTCGGCACCCATGCCGAAGCCGATGAGCTCGGCGTAGATATTCGCACCGCGCCGCTTGGCGTGCTCGTAGGCTTCCAGCACCAGCACGCCTCCACCTTCGCCGAGCACGAAGCCGTCACGCCCCTTGTCCCACGGACGCGACGCGGCCTGTGGGTCGTCGTTGCGGGTCGACAGCGCGCGCGCCGCCGCAAATCCGCCGATGCCCAGCGGCGAGACGGTGCCCTCGGCGCCGCCGGCGACCATCACGTCGGCGTCGCCATACTCGATCAGCCGACCGGCCTCGCCGATGCAGTGCAGCCCGGTCGTGCACGCGGTCACGATCGCGAGGTTCGGGCCGGTGAAACCGTACTTGATCGAGATGTGGCCGGAGATCATGTTGATGATCGAGGCCGGCACGAAGAACGGCGAGATGCGGCGCGGGCCCCGGGTGCGGTACTCCTCGTGGGTGGCTTCGATCATCGGCAGCCCGCCGATGCCCGAGCCCACCAGGCAGCCTATGCGTTCGGCCGCGTCCTCGCTCAACGCGTCACCCGTCGGGAGTCCGGCGTCCTGCACGGCCTGGATCGCGGCGGCCATGCCGTAGTGGATGAAGCTGTCCATGTGCCGCGCTTCTTTGGCCGGGATGTAGGCTTCGAGGTCGAAGCCCTTGACCTCACCCGCAATCCGGCACGCCAGCGCCGACGCATCGAACTTCGTCACGAGGCCGATGCCGGACCGTCCGGCCACGATGTTGGCCCATCCTTCAGCGACCGTGTTGCCGACCGGACTGACGAGCCCCAGCCCGGTCACCACGACACGACGGCGGGTCATCTCTGGCCGCGACGCGCGGTCGCGCCGTTGGGGGTATGCAAGGTGGCCGGCCGCAACCGCCGCCTCACTTCTGGTGCTTGACGGCGTAGTCGATCGCCAGCTGCACGGTGGTGATCTTCTCGGCCTCTTCGTCGGGGATCTCGATCCCGAACTCGTCTTCGAGCGCCATCACCAGTTCCACCGTGTCCAGCGAATCGGCGCCGAGATCGGCCACGAAGGCCTTCTCGTTGCTCACGTCCGACTCGGGCACGCCGAGTTGCTCGGCGATGATTTTCTTGACACGGGATTCGATATCGCTCATGACTCCTCCAGGAGTGGGTCTGACTGACAGCCGGAATTCTACCGGCGGGGAAAGGATCGGCCGGGCGCCTCGCGGCGGGGCCGGGCGGGTCTGGGACCGCGCAAGACGCCAGATGCCTATGCCATGTACATGCCACCATTGACGTGGATTTCGGTGCCGCTGACGTAGCCCGCCCGCGGCGACGCCAGAAAGGCGACCGCGTGGGCCACCTCCTGCGGCGTGCCCAGGCGCGCCAGCGGGATCTGCTGCAGCAGCGCCGACTTCTGCGCCTCCGACAGCGCGTCGGTCATGTCGGTGGCGATGAAGCCCGGGGCCACGCAGTTGACGGTGACGTTGCGGCTGCCGAGTTCACGCGCCAGCGCCCGCGTGAGGCCGGCCACGCCTGCCTTCGCGGCCGCATAGTTGGCCTGGCCGGCATTGCCGGACGCACCGACCACCGACGTCACGTTGATGATGCGGCCCCAGCGCTGCTTCATCATCGGCCGCAGCACCGCGCGGCTCAGGCGGAACACGGCCTTCAGGTTGGTGTCGAGCACGGCATCCCAGTCTGCATCCTTCATCCGCATCGCGAGCTGGTCGCGTGTGATGCCGGCGTTGTTGACCAGCACGTGCAGGCCGCCGTCGGCCTCGAGGATCGCGTTGACCGTCGCCTCGGCAGCCGCGCCGTCGGTCACGTCGAGCACCACGCCACGTCCACCGCGCGCCGCCAGCAAGGCGGTGATCGCGTCAGCGCCGGCCGGCGTGGTGGCCGTGCCGACCACGCGCAGCCCGTCGTCGGCCAGCGCCTCGGCGATCGCGCGCCCGATGCCGCGCGACGCGCCGGTGACGAGGGCAATGCACGGCTGCGGCGCGTCCACACGGCTCGAACTCATGCCAGCAGCTCCCGCGCGGCGGCCAGGCTGGCCGGGTCGTGGATCGTCGCCGTCACGGCGTCGGCATCGATGCGCTTGACCAGGCCGGCGAGCACCTTGCCCGGACCACATTCGACCACCGCGGTCAAGCCGCGCGCGCGCAGCGCCTGCACGACCTCGACCCAGCGCACCGGGCCGTAGGCCTGCCGCACGAGCGCGTCGCGGATCTGATCGGGTGCGGTGGGGCTTGCCACGTCGACGTTGTTCAGCACCGGAATGATCGGCCTGGCCAGATCGATCTGCGCCAGGCGTGCCCGCAGCCGATCGGCCGCCGGACGCATCAGCGAGGAATGGAACGGCGCCGAGACCGGCAGCGGCAGCGCGCGCTTGGCGCCCGCGGCCTTCAGCCGCTCGCACGCCAGGTTCACTGCCGCCTGCGCGCCGGCGATCACGGTCTGCCTCGGGTCGTTGAAGTTCGCCGGCTCGACCACGGCGCCGGTCTCGGCAGCGACCACGGCGCAGACCTCGCGCACGACCGCGGCGTCGAGCCCGAGGATGGCCGCCATGGCCCCGACGCCGACCGGTACCGCCTGCTGCATCGCCTGCGCCCGCAGGCGCACGAGCGGCAGCGCGACCGCCAGCGGCAGCACTTCCGCCGCGACCAGCGCGCTGTACTCACCGAGCGAGTGGCCGGCCACCGCGGCCGGCGCCGCACCGCCCTCATGACGCCAGGCGCGATAACACGCAATCGCGGCGGTCAGCATCACCGGCTGCGTG
>JBDTUO010000036.1:0-14422 GCA_040007675.1 Rubrivivax sp. | reverse complement strand
ATCAGCGCGCGCAGCGGCGCGAGCCGGGCGCGGCCGACCGCGTGGCTCCAGGTCGTCAGCGGCGCGGCGCCCCCGGGTTCGAGCCCGCGGGCCCGCACACGCTCGACCAGGGACGGCAGCATGGCACCGCGTTGCGCCGCCGGGCGGACAGCGCAGCCGACCACCAGCGCCGCGCCAGCGGCGAGCACCCAACGGCGCGGCGCACGGGGTCCATCGGCGGCGGGCAGCGCGGACACCGGGTCAGTACCGTTCGGCCTCGAAGCCCTGTGCGCGCAGCACGGCGAGCACGTCGGCCACGTGCGCCGGGTTGCGCGTCTGCAGCACCAGCTCGACTTCGACGTTCTGCACCGACAGCGTCGAGAACGCGCGCTGGTGGTGCACCTCCTCGATGTTGGCGCCGGTCTGGGCCACCGCGGCGGTCAGGCGCGCCAGCACGCCCGGCGTGTCGCGCGCGCCGACCCGGAACCGCGCCAGCCGGCCCGCGCGCACCATGCCGCGCTCGATGATCGCCGCCAGCAGCAGCGGGTCGATGTTGCCGCCGCACAGCACGAGCCCGACCTTGCGGCCGGCGTAGCGCGCGGGCTCCTTCACCAGCGCCGCGAGGCCGGCCGCGCCGGCCCCCTCGACCAGCGTCTTCTCGATCTCCAGCAGCATCACGATCGCGTGCTCGATGTCGCCTTCGTCGACCAGCACCAGGTCGTCGACCAGCCGCGCGACGATCTCGCGGGTGAGGTGCCCTGGCTGGCCGACCGCGATGCCTTCGGCGATCGTGCTCGTGCCCTGCGGGTGGTGGCTGCCCTGGATCGCGTTGACCATCGCCGGGAAGCGCGCCGTCTGCACGCCGATGATCTGCAGCCCGGGCTTGAGCGCGCGCGCCGCGGTCGCGATGCCGCTGATCAATCCGCCGCCGCCGACCGCGATCACCAGCGTGTCCAGGTCCGGCTGCACGCGCAGCATCTCGAGCGCGATCGTGCCCTGGCCGGCGATCACCAGCGGGTCGTCGAACGGGTGCACGAACGCGAGATCCTGCTCGGTGGCGATCTCGAGCGCGCGCTCGCGTGCGGCGTCGAAGCCGTCGCCGTGCAGCACGACCTCGGCGCCGAAGCCCCGCGTGCGTTCGACCTTGACCGTCGGCGTCAGCACCGGCATCACGATGACGGCCCGCAGGCCGAGCCGCTGCGCGTGGTGCGCCACGCCCTGGGCGTGGTTGCCGGCCGACGCCGCGACGACGCCCTTGGGTGGCGGGTCGGCCGCGACCAGCGCCGCGAGCTTGTTGAGCGCGCCGCGCTCCTTGAAGCTGGCGGTGAACTGCAGGTTCTCGAACTTGAGAAAGACCTGGCAGCCGAGGATCTGTCCGAGCGTGCGCGACTCGACGAAGGGCGTGTCGAGCACCTGCCCCGTGAGGCGCTCGGCCGCGGCCTCGATGTCGGCCAGCGTGACCGGAGCGGCGGAGACCGCCGGGGGCGCGCTCCCGCTCAGGCGGTGCCCCCGACGGTCAGGCGCTCGATGCGCAGCGTCGGCTGGCCGACGCCGACCGGCACGCTCTGGCCTTCCTTGCCGCACACGCCGACGCCGGTGTCCAGGCGCATGTCGTTGCCGATCGCGCTGACGCGGGTGAGCGCGTCGGGGCCGTTGCCGATCAGGGTCGCGCCCTTCACCGGGTACTGGATCTTGCCGTTCTCGACCCAGAACGCCTCGCTCGCCGAGAACACGAACTTGCCGCTCGTGATGTCGACCTGGCCGCCGCCGAAGTTGGTGGCGTACAGCCCGCGCTTGATGCTGGCGACGATTTCCTCCGGCCGCCGGCTGCCGCCGAGCATGTAGGTGTTCGTCATGCGCGGCATCGGCACGTGGGCGTAGCTTTCGCGGCGCCCGTTGCCGGTCGGCTTGACGCCCATCAGGCGCGCGTTCAGCTTGTCCTGGATGTAGCCGCGCAGGATGCCGTCCTCGATCAGCACGTTGCGCTGCGAAGCGTGGCCCTCGTCGTCGACGTTGAGCGAGCCGCGGCGGTCGGCGAGCGTGCCGTCGTCGAGCACGGTGACGCCCTTGGCCGCCACGCGCTGGCCGATGCGGCCGGCGAAGATCGATGAGCCCTTGCGGTTGAAGTCGCCCTCCAGCCCGTGGCCGACTGCCTCGTGCAGCAGCACGCCGGGCCAGCCCGGGCCGAGCACGACGGTCATCTCGCCGGCCGGGGCCGGCCGCGATTCGAGGTTCGTCAGCGCCGCGTTGACGGCCTGGTCCACGTACGACGCCAGCACGTCGTCCTGGAAGTAGCCCAGGCCGAAACGCCCACCGCCGCCGCCGACGCCGACCTCGCGCCGCAGCACGCCGCCGACCGTCTGCTCGGCGATCACCGTCACCGACACCCGCACCAGCGGCCGCACGTCGGCCGCGCGGGTGCCGTCGGCGCGCGCGATCAGCACGACGTCGTGTTCGGCGGCCACGCTGGCCATCACCTGCGCGACGCGGGGGTCGCGCGAGCGCGCCATCTTCTCGACCCGCTCGAGCAGCGCCACCTTGCCGGCGCTGTCGAGCGTGCCGATCGGGTCGGTCGGCGCGTACAGCACGCGGCTGGCGGCCGGCCGCGCCTTCGGGCCGACCTTGATGCGGCGCTGCTCGCCGGCGGCGGCGATCGTGCGCACGGTGCGCGCGGCGTCCAGCAGAGAGGCCTCCGACAGGTCGTCCGAGTACGCGAACGCGGTTTTCTCGCCGGCGACGGCGCGTACGCCCACGCCCTGCTCGATGCTGAAGCTGCCGCTCTTGACGATGCCTTCTTCCAGGCTCCAGCTCTCGTGCCGCGTGGTCTGGAAGTACAGGTCCGCATCGTCGACGCGGTGCGCGCGCACGGTGGCCAGCGCGGTGGCCAGGCTGGCCTCTGACAGGCCGAAGGGTTCGAGCATCAGGGCCTGGGCGATCGCCAGACGCTCGATGGTGGGTTCACGGGTGATCATCGGCGGATTCTAGGAGTCCGCGTCCCGCCACGACAGCGCCAGGGCGTAGACCGCCTTGCGGGGGGCGACGCCGATCTCGGCCGCCAGCGCCACCGCCTGTTTAAGCGGCAGCTCGCGCAGCAGCACGCGCAGCGCCTGGCGCGCCGCCTCCGGCACGTCGGCGGCGGCATCGGCCGCGGCAGCGGCCGGCGGCGGCGGCGCGTGCAGCGCCAGCGCGAACTCGCCACGCCGGCGGTTCGGGTCGGCGGCCAGCCACGCCGGCAGCGCGGCCGCGTCGAGCGTCGTCACGTCCTCGAACTGCTTGGTCAGCTCGCGCCCGACCGTCACGCGGCGGGTCGGCACGGCGGCGGCGAGTTCGTCGGCGAGCGCCTCGATCCGGTGCGGCGCCTCGAACAGCAGCACGGTGGACGGCTCGTCGGCGATCGACTGCAGCGCGGCGCGGCGCTCGGCGCCACGCGCGGGCAGGAAGCCCGAGAAGCGGAAACCCGTACCGTGGCGGTCGCCCGCCACGCTCAACAACGCCAGCGCGCTGCTCGCGCCGGGGATCGGGATCACGCGGTGGCCAGCCGCCGCGACCGCGTCGACCAGCCGCGCGCCGGGATCCGAGACGGCCGGCGTGCCGGCATCGCTGACGAGCGCGACGCGTTCGCCCGCCGCCAGCCGCGGCAGCAGCGCCGCCACGGCGGCGGCCTCGTCGAGCAGGTGCAGCGCCAGCAGCGGCCGGTGCAGGCCCAGGTGGTGCAGCAGCGCGCCGGTAACGCGCGTGTCCTCGCAGGCGACCGTGTCGGCACGCGCGAGCACCTGGATCGCGCGCAACGAGAGGTCGGCGCGGTTGCCGATCGGGGTCGCCACCACGTAGAGTGAACCCGGGGGGTACTGTTGCGACCCGGCCGCGTGTTCGGCCGCCTGCAGCAGCAGCGTCGACGAAGACGACGACACCGTCAGCGGGGGAGGGGGCGACGTGGGGTTCAAGGCGGCGGGCGGCGACAACAAGGCCATCGGTGACGCGGCCGAGACGCGGGCCCTGGCCTACCTGCAGCGCCAGGGACTGGTGCTGGTGGAGCGCAATTATCGGGTCGCGCGCGGCCCGGCGGCCCGCGGCGGCGAGATCGACCTGATCCTGCGCGAGCGCGACGGCACGCTGGTGTTCGTCGAGGTCCGGACGCGGCGCGGCGGCTCGCAAGGCGGCGCCGCGGCCAGCGTCGGCGCCGCCAAGCAGCGCCGGCTGGTGTTCGCGGCGCAGACCTACCTGTCGCGGTTGGCGGCGCTGCCCGCCTGTCGCTTTGACGTCGTCGCGATCGACGGCGTCGACGTGCAGTGGCTGCGGGCCGCGTTCGACGCAGGCTGACCCGCTCCCGAGTCCATGGAGTCTGTCGGTGAACCGACATCGATAGCCCGGGATCTGTTCCGAGCGCTCGGGATCGATCTTGCTCAATGGGCGGGCCCGGCAGCGACGTGCTTGTTCAGGAACGCGGACGCCAGCGTCCCGATGCGATCGGCTTGCGTGAGCCAAGGCGCATGACCACCGTCGACGATGTGGAGCTCGGCATCGGGGAGGGCTGCAGCCACGCGGCGAGCGACGTCGATCGACCCCATCGGGTCGCCCTTGCCCCATGTGAGTTGCGTGGGTTGCCTCACGCGCCCGAGTTCGCCGGCAGCGAGCGCCGTCTCGGGGCGCGCGCCGCGCAGGCGAATCATCTTGTTCAGCGTGGCGAGAAACAGGGGCTCGAAGCCGGGCAGCCGTTCGGTTGCGAGGAGCAGATCGGCGAGTGCGGGGTCGAGCGGGTACTCGTGGACCATCTTCGACAGTTGCTCGACTTGTTTGGGCGACGGAGGTTGGAGTTTCATCAACAGGCCTGCCAACGGTGGCCACGACATCAGGCGCATCGGCAGCGGCGCCGAGGTCCCGAGCACGGTGGCCGGGCACCCGACATGCACCATCGAAGCCACGCGATCGGGCGCATCGAGAGCGAGCCACAGGGTCCACGTGGATCCGAGAGAGTTGGCGACGAACGCTGCCTGATCGAGGTCGAGCGCGGTCAGCGCTTCGCAAAGGAACTGCACCGCCGACGCTCGATACCGGTGCATCAGGTTCGGGTCCGGGTGGGTGAGCCCGAAGCCGGGCAGATCGATCGCGTGCAATCGGAACCCGGTGAGTCTCGCCATCAGCGGCGCCCACATGGCTGCCGGCAAGCCGATGCCGTTGACCATGACCACGGGGGGCCCTGCTCCGGTGACCAGGATCTGCGCGCGTCCACCGATGCTTGGGATATCAACACGGCGTGATTCGGCATCGACCCCATGCCGAGCCAACATACGGCGTTGGGCGCTCTTGAAGGCTTCTACAGGCATCTCGATCTCCACGGCAACGCAAGATTTACATTGTGTAAAGTCAGAATAGAAGGAGGTTTACATCTTGTCAAGCAAACCGCCAGAGCGCTCACCGGAACCGCCGCCGGCTCAGCCGCCCTATGGCGACCCGGAGACCCGCGAGCGCATCCTGACCACGACCCGCGAGCTGGTCGCCGAACGCGGTGCCAAGCTGAAGCTGGGTGATGTCGCCGAGCGGGCGGGTGTCTCGCGCCAGACGATCTACCTTCATTTCGGTGACCGAACCGGCCTGCTGCTGGCGGTGGTTCAGCACATGGACCAGACGCTGCGACTGAGCGAGTCGCTGGCGCACGTGTTCGCGGCCGAGTCGGGCGCTGAAGTGATCGCGCGGACGATGGCGCTGCACGGCCGATTCAGTGCCAGCGTCGACCCGGTCGCCTTGATGCTCGAGGCGGCCCAGTACGAGGACGAAGCGCTGGGGGCGGCTTGGCGCGACCGCATGCATCTTCGGCATCAGGTGCATCGGAGAATCGTGCAGCGCATTGCCGAGCTCGGTGAGCTTTCGGGCGAGTGGTCCGCTGACATCGCTGCCGATCTGCTGTACGCGATGACCTTGCCCGCGCCCTGGCGCGAACTCACGCGGGAGCTCGGCTGGGGCGACAGCCAGTATGTCGACGCAATGAGCGCGCTAATCAGCAAAGCGCTCCTGTCCCCTGGGGCGATGCCGTCGATCCGGCGACGTGCGCGGCGCCAGCGTCGAGCGAGCTGACGGTTGCGCGCGGGCTTGCGACGTCGACACGGAACCGGCGCCGCAGATCGGTGTCCTATGATCCGTGACCATGCTCGAACAGCGAATCCAGCAGCAGTTCTTCGAGAGTGCCGACCTGCTTTATCAGGCCGCCGAGCCGTTGGCGCGGCCGCTCGACGAGGCGGCGCAGGCGCTGCTGGGATGCATCACCGGCGGCGGCAAGCTGATCGTGTCCGGCGGCGCGTTGGCGACGCTGTTCGTGTCGCTGTGCGTCAGCGGGTTCGAGCGCGAGCGGCCGCCGCTGGCGGCGCTGGCGCTCGACGACGGCGCGCTGCTGCAGGCGCTGCAGGCGCTCGGCGCGGCCGGCGACGTGCTGTTGCTGCTGGGCGGCGGCAGCCCCCGACCGGACCTGCGCCAGGCGGTCGAACGTGCGCACGACCAGGAGATGGCGATCGTCGCGCTGGCGCCGGCCGGCTCGCCCTGGCGGGATGCGCTGGCCGAGACCGACGTCTGGGTCGCGGTGCCGCACGAGCGTGCAGCCCGTGTGCGCGAACTGCAATTGCTGATGCTGCATGCCCTGGCCGACGCCGTCGACCAGCAACTGATGGGAGCACTGGAAACCTCATGACCTGTATTCGACGCCTCGTGGCGACCGCCACCCTCGCCGCCGCCACCGTGACGCTGCTGCCAGCGTGTGCCCCCCTGCTCATCGGCGGCGCGATGATCGGTGGCGTGCTGATGACCACCGACCGCCGCAGCACCGGCGCGCAGGTCGAGGACGAAGCGATCGAGTTCAAGGCCGGCCGCCGGATCGGCGACGCCGCGACGCTCGGCCACGTCAATGTCGCCAGCTACAACCGCACCGTGCTGCTGACCGGGGAGGTGCCGGATGCGGCGACCAAGGCGGCGGTCGAGGCGGCCGCGCGCCAGGTCGACAACGTGCGCATGGTGGTCAACGAGGTGGCGGTCACCACCAACAGCTCGTTCGGTTCACGCTCGAACGACGCGCTGCTGTCGACCCGGGTCAAGGCCAGCCTGGTGGACGCCAAGGACCTGCAGGCGAACGCGGTCAAGGTGACGACGGAGCGCGGCACCGTGTACCTGCTGGGTCGCGTTACCGAACGCGAGGCGGCGCGCGCCGCCGAGGTGGCCAGCACCGTACCGGGGGTGCAGAAAGTCGTGCGCGTGTTCGAGGTCCTGACCGAACGCGAACTGGCGCAGTTGCCGAAACCGACTCAGTGAGCACTCGCTACCGTTGAAACGGTAGCAGACGCTGATGCATCAACTGTCGGATCGGGGGGCGCGCTGGAGTCGCCGGATCAGGCTCGAGCTGTCCCAGCGCGCGCCGCCGCGGGCCTGGATCTCGGCGTAGAACTGGTCGACCAGCGCCGTGACCGGCAGCTGCGCGCCATTGCGCCGGGCTTCGTCGATCACCAGCCCGAGGTCCTTGCGCATCCAGTCGACCGCGAAGCCGAAGTCGAACTGGTCGTCGATCATCGTGCGGCCGCGGTTGTCCATCTGCCAGCTCTGGGCCGCGCCCTTGCCGATGACGTCGAGCACGCGTGGCATGTCGAGGCCGGCGCGCTCACCGAACGCGATTGCCTCCGCGAGCCCCTGGACCAGCCCGGCGATGCAGACCTGGTTGACCATCTTGGCCAGCTGACCCGCGCCCGGACCGCCGATGCGGGTGACCGCGCGCGCGAAGTTCATCGCCAGCGGCTGCATGGCGTCGAACGCAGGCTCGTCGCCGCCGCACATCACCGTCAGCGCCCCGTTCACCGCGCCGGCCTGGCCGCCGGACACCGGCGCGTCGACGAAGTGCAGCCCGCGCGCGGCGGCCTCCACGTGCAGTTCACGCGCGAGCGCCGCAGAGGCGGTCGTGTGGTCGATGAAGACCGCGCCCTTGCCCATGCGGCCGAATGCGCCGTCCTTGCCGAGCGTGACCGCGCGCAGGTCGGCGTCGTTGCCGACGCACGCGAAGACGTAGGCGGCGCCGTCCGCCGCGGCGGACGCGCTCGACGCGTGGCGGCCGCCGTGTTCGGCGACCCAGGCCTCGGCCTTCGCGCTGCTGCGGTTGTAGACGCAGACGGTGTGGCCGGCGCGCGCGAGGTGGGCGGCCATCGGCGCACCCAGCACGCCCAGCCCGATGAAGGCGACGTGCTGGGCGGGTTGTGGCGGGTAGGTGCGGGGCGCGGGTGTGCTCATGGCTTTGATGGTGCCATGAACCACGCCCGCCCCGCGGGGCGTCGCGCGCCGTGCGAGGGACGACGAGCCGTCGCCCGGACTCAGCGCAGCCCGTTCTGCGCTTCGGCGACGATCGACATGTGCTCGGTGCCGGCAGACAGGTCGGTGTTGCGCGCGCGCCGGCTGTTGAGCTTGATCTGCAGCCGCAGGTCGTTGACCGAGTCGGCGTTGCGGATCGCATCTTCGTAGGTGACGACGCCTTCTTCGTAGAGGTCGAACAGCGACTGGTCGAAGGTCTGCATGCCGAGCTCGCGCGAGCGCTTCATCAGTTCCTTGATCTCGCCGACCTCGCCCTTGAAGATCATGTCGGCGATCAGCGGCGTGTTCAGCAGGATCTCGACCGCGGCGATGCGACCACGGCCCTCCTCGCGCGGCAGCAGCCGCTGGCTGACGATCGACTTCAGGTTCAGCGACAGGTCCATCAGCAGCTGGGTGCGCCGCTCCTCGGGGAAGAAGTTGATGATGCGGTCGAGCGCCTGGTTGGAGCTGTTGGCGTGCAGCGTGGCCATGCACAGGTGGCCGGTCTCGGCGAAGGCGATCGCGTGGTCCATCGTCTCGCGGTCTCGGATCTCGCCCATCAGGATGACGTCCGGCGCCTGGCGCAGCGAGTTCTTCAGCGCCGCGCCCCAGCTGTCGGTGTCGATGCCGACCTCGCGCTGCGTGACGATGCAATTCTTGTGCGGGTGCACGAACTCGACCGGATCCTCGACCGTGATGATGTGGCCGTGGGAGTGCTCGTTGCGCCAGTCCACCATCGCGGCGAGCGACGTGCTCTTGCCGGAGCCGGTGGCGCCGACGAAGATCACGAGGCCGCGCTTGGCCATCGCGATGTCCTTCAGGATGTGCGGCAGATTCATGCTGTCGATGGTCGGAATGATCTGCGGGATCGTCCGCATCACCAGGCCGACGTGGCCCTGCTGCACGAAGGCGTTGACGCGAAAGCGGCCGATGCCCTGCGGCGCGACCGCGAAGTTGCACTCCTTGGTCTTCTCGAACTCTGCCGCCTGCTTGTCGTTCATGATCGAACGCGTCAGCGCCAGCGTGTGCTGGCCGGTGAGCGGCTGCGGCGAGACCTTGGTGACCTTGCCGTCGACCTTGATCGCGGGCGGGAAGTCGGCCGTCAGGAACAGGTCCGACCCGGTGCGCGTGACCATCAGGCGCAGCAGGTCGTTGACGAATTTCGAGGCTTGATCGCGTTCCATTGCGGATCCTTAGATGACGATTGCGGCGGTGCCGTGTTGACGTGCCACTGGCGCGGATCCGGCTCTGCCGGTCCGCCGCCGGGCGGCCCCCTCGGGGGGTAGCGAGCGAAAGCGAGCTTGGGGGCCCATATTCAACCCGGGAAGTTGTCCGGGATCCGTGCCTTCGCGCGGGCCTCGGCCGGCGTGATCACGCTGCGGCGCACCAGGTCGGCGAGGTTCTGGTCGAGCGTCTGCATGCCCAGGTTCTGGCCGGTCTGGATCGCCGAGTACATCTGCGCGATCTTGTTCTCGCGGATCAGGTTCTTGATCGCCGAGGTGCCGATCATGATCTCGTGCGCGGCGACGCGGCCCGAGCCGTCCTTGAGCTTGCACAGCGTCTGCGACACCACCGCGATGAGCGACTCGGACAGCATCGAGCGCACCATCTCCTTCTCGGCCGCCGGGAAGACGTCGACCACGCGGTCGATCGTCTTCGCGGCCGAGCTGGTGTGCAGCGTGCCGAACACCAGGTGGCCGGTCTCGGCGGCGGTCAGCGCCAGGCGGATCGTCTCGAGGTCGCGCAACTCGCCGACCAGGATCGCGTCCGGGTCCTCGCGCAGCGCGGCGCGCAGCGCGTTGTTGAAGCTCAGCGTGTGGGGGCCGACTTCACGCTGGTTGATCAGGCACTTCTTGCTCTCGTGCACGAACTCGATCGGATCCTCGACCGTCAGCACGTGCCCGTACTCGCTCTCGTTGAGGTGGTTGACCATCGCCGCGAGCGTCGTGCTCTTGCCCGAGCCGGTCGGGCCGGTGACGAGCACCAGACCACGCGGCTTGAGCGCCAGCTCGCCGAACACCTTGGGCGTGTTGAGCTGCTCGAGCGTCAGGATCTTGCTCGGAATGGTCCGGAAGACGCCGCCGGCGCCGCGGTTCTGGTTGAAGGCATTGACGCGGAACCGGGCCAGACCCTGGATCTCGAAGCTGAAGTCGCACTCCAGCGTATCCTCGTAGTGCTTGCGCTGGGCGTCGTTCATGATGTCGTACATCATGTCGTGCACGATCTTGTGGTCGAGCGGCTCGACGTTGATCCGACGCACGTCGCCGTGCACCCGGATCATCGGCGGCAGGCCGGCCGACAGGTGCAGGTCCGACGCCTTGTTCTTGACCGAAAAGGCAAGCAGTTGGGTGATGTCCATGGAAGGGGCGTGCGCGGGCAGCGCCGAGAGCTCGAACGATTATGAGCAGCATCGTCACGCGGCTACAAGAAGTGAAGCAGCGCATTGAGGCCGCTTCTCTGCGCGCCGGGCGGGATGCCAACAAGATCACGCTGCTCGTGGTGTCGAAGTCGCATCCGGTCGACGCCGTGCGCGCCGCGCATGCCGCCGGCGCACGCGCCTTCGGCGAAAACTACGTCCAGGAAGCGCTCGGCAAGCTGGCGTCGCTGGCCGACGGCTTGCGGCCGCCACCAGAGTGGCACTTGATCGGGCCGCTGCAGTCCAACAAGGCCGGCGAAGTCGCCGGCCACTTTCAGTGGGTGCACACGGTCGACCGGCTCAAGCTCGCCGAGCGCCTGGCGGCACGGCGCCCGGACGGCTTGCCGCCGGTACAGCTGTGCCTGCAGGTGAACATCAGTGCCGAGCCGAGCAAACACGGAGTGGCGCCGGCAGACGCCTGTGCCCTCGCGCGCGCCGTCGCCGCGCTGCCGGCAGACCGGGTCCGGCTGCGCGGATTGATGGCGATTCCGGCGCCGGCGGCCGGCTTCGAGGCCCAGCGCGGGCCGCACCGGCGGCTGCGCGAACTGATGCAGGCGATCAATGCCGAGGCCGGGCTGGCGCTGGACACGCTGTCGATCGGCATGAGCGACGACCTCGAGGCGGCCATCGCCGAGGGGGCGACGATCGTGCGCGTCGGCAGCGCGATCTTCGGGCCTCGCGGCTGACCGACCGGGAGCGCGAGCGCCGTGGGGCGCCGCGCTCTGCAGCCGTCAGGCGGCCTCTGTCGTCTTCGACGCCGCATGCGCCGCCTCGGTGGCCTCGTCCGCACCGTCGGGCGTGCGGCGCTCGGTGCCGACGAACGGCAGCTCGTGGGCGCGCCGGTCGGCCGTCGGCACGACGGTCAACGCCGGCGCCGGACGGGTCAGCTCCCAGTGGGGCTTGCGCCGTAGCGCGCTGACGGCCTCGAACAGCGCCGCGACGATCGCGATGCCGACGCCCACCAGGGTGAGCAGGTACACGGACTGCATGGTTCTTTCCACCTCGAACGGGGACACGCAAGGGGAGAAGCCGAACCGAACCGGGTACGCCGATGGCTTCACGCGAAGGGTCGGCAGATCGGGGGGTAACCCCGGTGGCCGAGCAGCGCATTTCGGCCGCTGCGCGCGGCAACTGAACGCCAGCGGCTGGCAGCGGACGCGCGCCACTGAATTCGTTCACGAACCTCGCCCGCCGCGCGGGCGGCCGGGGCGGCCGGGGCGCGCGGGCCGGTCCGGGCCGCTCGTGGCCGCGCGCCTACACCGCCAGCCGGGTCGTGTGCTTGACCTCTTCCATCACCGCGTAGGTGCGGGTTTCGCGCACCCCGGGCAGGGTCCAGATCACGTTGCCGATGAAGGTCCGGTAAGCCGCCATGTCGGCCACGCGCGTCTTCAGCAGGTAGTCGAAGCCGCCGGCGACCAGGTGCGCCTCCAGGATCTCCGGTCGCACCTGGACGGCGGCGCGGAAGCTGTCCATGACATCGTGCACGGTGCGGTCGAGCAGGATCTCGACGAACACCAGCAGCCCGGCGCCGAGCTTGGCCGGGTTCAGGCGCGCTTCGTAGCCGAGGATGTAGCCGTCGCGGTGCAAGCGCCGCACCCGCTCGAGCACTGCGGTCGGCGACAGGTGCACGCTCTCGGCGAGCTTGAGGTTGCTGACGCGGCCGTCGGCCTGCAGCACGCGCAGGATGCGCAGGTCGATCTTGTCGATCGGCCGGTCCGACGGGCGGTCGTCGGGGCGCACGGGGGTGAGGTCGTCGGGGTCGCTCATGCGCAGGATTCTCAGCGGAAGCCGTAGAACTCCGAATCTGTCGCGGCCGAACGACCCGTAAGCTGTCGCATCCTCGCATCAGGGATCGCTCTCATGGCGCTCGTCGCTCCCCCTCGGCTGCCCCACCCCTATCGAACCGAGGCCACCGCCGTCATGGCGGCCCAGCGGGTGCTCAGCGGTGGGCTCGACTGGCCGCGCGTGCAGGCCGTGGCGCGCCCCTGGGTCGACGCGGTGCGCGCCCACCCGGCGCCGTTCTGGGCCATGGAGTCGCTGCTGCGCGAATACCCGATCTCGAGCGCCGAAGGCCTCGCGCTGATGCGGTTGGCGGAGGCGCTGCTGCGCGTGCCCGACACCGAGACCGCGGTGGCGCTGACGGCCGACCAGCTCGGGCGCGCCGATTTCGACGAAACGGCGGCGCCGGGGCCGCACCGGCTGCTCGCCGGCCTGTCGGCGAGCGCGATCGCGCTGTCGAAGAAGTTGCTGCCGGGCGCCGAGCGTGACGCCGGTCTGGTGCAACGGCTCGGTGCGCGCACGGTGGTCGCCGCCACGGTGCGCGCGATCCAGTTGCTCGGGCGCCAGTTCGTGCTCGGGCGCGACATCGACGAGGCCCGCGCCGAGGCGGCCGCCCAGCGACGCGCCCAGCCGAACCTGCGCTTCAGCTACGACATGCTCGGCGAAGGCGCGCGCACCGACGCTGACGCGCTGCGCTATCTCGACGCCTACCGGCACGCGCTGCAGTGCATCGCCGACGCCGGGCTCGCGCATGGCGGCGGACCCCGTGCCGAGGACGGCATCTCGATCAAGCTCAGCGCGCTGTTCCCGCGCGTCGAGGAGGCGCAGCGCGAGCGGGTGCTGGCCGAACTGCTGCCGCGCGTGGCGGGCCTGATCGACGTTGCGGCGGCCGCCAACCTGAACCTGACCATCGACGCCGAGGAGTGCGACCGCCTGGAGCTGTCGCTGGCGGTGTTCGAGGCGCTGGCGGCGGGGATCGCGGCGCGGCACCCGGGCTGGACCGGCTTCGGCCTCGCGGTCCAGGCCTACCAGACGCGCGCGCTCGCGGTCATCGACGAGGTGGCGCGCATCGCACGCGCACATGGCTTGCGGTTCATGGTGCGGCTGGTCAAGGGCGCCTACTGGGACAGCGAGATCAAGCGGGCGCAGGAGCTGGGCCTGCCGCACTACCCCGTCTTCACGCACAAGTCCCACACCGACCTGTCATACCTGGCCTGCGCGCGTGCGCTGCTGCTGCAGCACGCGGTGATCTTCCCGCAGTTCGCGACCCACAACGCCGGCACGATTGCCGCGCTGCTGCAGATGGCGCAGGCGGCCGGTGCGCCGTTCGAGCTGCAGCGCCTGCACGGCATGGGCGAGGGCATCTACCGCGAAGTGCTGAAGGACCCGGCGGTGGCGTGCCGCGTCTACGCGCCGGTCGGCGAACACCGTGACCTGCTCGCCTACCTGGTGCGGCGCCTGCTCGAGAACGGCGCCAACTCCTCGTTCGTGCACCAGCTCGCCGACCCGGCGGTCGACGCTGACCTGCTGCTGGCCTCGCCGCTGGTGGCGCACGCCTCACCGACACTGGCGCTGCCACCGGCGCTGTACGGGCCGGCGCGCGTGAACGCCGCCGGCCTCGACACCACTTGCGCGGCCATGACTGAGCCGCTCGACGCGGCGCTGGCGACGCTGCACATGGCACCAGTGCCCGCAGCGTCGGCCGCGTCCGCCGCCGCGGCGATGCATGCGCTGCACGCCGCGTTCCCCGCCTGGGAGGCCACACCGGTCGCCGCCCGCGCGGCCGTGCTGCGCGCGGCGGCTGACCGGCTCGAAACCCGGCTGCCCGAGTTCTGCGCGCTGCTGGTGCACGAAGGTGGCAAGACCTGGGGCGACGCGGTCGCCGAAGTGCGCGAGGCGGTCGACTTCTGCCGCTACTACGCCGGCGAGGCCGAG
>JBDTUO010000035.1:0-14487 GCA_040007675.1 Rubrivivax sp. | reverse complement strand
GATCGACGCGTTGCCGATGCCGTATTCCAGGTTCGCGAGGTGGCGCTCCGAGACCTCGGCGGCGACGGCGAGCGCACGCCGCGTCATGCCGCGCCGCGCGCGAAGGCCCCGCACCCGTTCGCCGAGCGCGACCAGGAACGGGTTGCGCAGTTCGCTGGCCGCCGCGTCTGACAGGGGCGGACTGCTCGAATCATGCAATATAGTGCTTGACATGCGTGGACCCGCGCCGTATCTTGCGTAGAAGCACAATAATGCATGTTCGCCACATCCGCAAGCGCTCCGGAAGCGGTCCGCAAGCGATGACGGCGAAACGACTCCGTGCCGCAGCCCTGGGAGAGACCACCGATGCCGCCTGCCGACCCCCCATCCGCCCACTTGGCCGTCGCGCCGCCGTCCGAGCGCTTCAACTTCGCGGCCCACCTGCTGGCGTTGAATGCCGCGCACGCCGATCGCACCGCGTTCGTCGACGATCACGGCACGCTGAGCTACGGCGAGCTCGACGAACGGGTGCGGCGCTGTGCGGCGGCGCTGCGCGCGGCCGGCATCCGGCGCGAGGAGCGGGTGCTGCTGCTGATGCTCGACAGCGCCGAGTGGCCGGTGGCGTTCCTCGGCGCGCTGTATGCCGGCGTGGTGCCGGTCGCGGTCAACACGCTGCTGACCGCGGAAGACTATGCCTACATGCTCGAACATTCGCGCGCGCAGGCCGCACTGGTGTCGGGCGAGCTGGTGCCGGTGCTGAACGCGGCGCTGACGAAGGCCGACCACGAGGTGCAGCGCGTGATCGTCGCGCGCCCGCTCGCACCGCTGCAGCCGGGCGAGACCGACTTCGAGGCCTTCATCGGCGCTGGCGCGGCGCCGCTGCCTAAGCCTGCGCCGTCGCACCGTGACGACCCGGCGTTCTGGCTCTACTCGTCCGGCTCGACCGGTCGCCCCAAGGGCACCGTGCATTCACACGCGAACCCGTACTGGAGTTCCGAGCTGTACGGCCGCCACCTGCTGCAGCTGCGCGCCGAAGACGTCTGCTTCTCGGCCGCGAAGCTCTTCTTCGCCTACGGCCTGGGCAACGCGCTGACGTTCCCGCTGACGGTCGGCGCGACGACGCTGCTGATGGCCGAGCGGCCGACGCCGGACGCGGTGTTCCGACGCTGGCGCGGCGAGGTGGGCGGCGTCAAGCCGACGATCTTCTTCGGCGCGCCGACCGGCTATGCCGGCATGCTGGCGCAGTCGCAGCTGCCCTCGCGCGACGAGGTCGCGCTGCGCCTCGCGTCGAGCGCCGGCGAGGCGCTGCCGGCGGAGATCGGCGAACGGTTCCAGCGCCACTTCGGGGTCGACATCATCGACGGCATCGGCTCGACCGAGATGCTGCACATCTTCCTGTCGAATCGCCCCGACCGGGTGCGTTATGGCACGACCGGCTGGCCGGTGCCCGGCTACGAGGTCGAGCTGCGCAGCGAAGACGGTGCGACGGTGCCCGACGGCGAGCCAGGCGACCTCTACATCCACGGGCCCTCGTCCGCGATGATGTACTGGGGCAACCGCAGCAAGACGCGTGACACCTTCCAGGGCGGCTGGACGAAGAGCGGCGACAAGTACGTTCACAACGCCGACGGCAGCTACACCTACAGCGGCCGCAGCGACGACATGCTGAAGGTCAGCGGCATCTACGTCAGCCCGTTCGAGGTCGAGGCGACGCTGGTGCAGCACCCGGCCGTGCTCGAGGCGGCGGTGATCGGCGTGCCCGACGCCGAGGGCCTGACCAAGACCAAGGCCTTCGTCGTGCTGAAGTCCGGCGCCGAGGCCAGCGCCGACGCGCTGAAGGCCTTCGTCAAGGACAAGCTCGCGCCGTACAAGTACCCGCGTCAGATCGAATTCGTCGACGAATTGCCGAAGACCGCGACCGGCAAGATCCAGCGCTACAAACTGCGTGAACGTGAGGCTTCGGCGCGGTGAGCGGCGCCAGCGATGGCGAGGCCCCCGACGGCCTCGAACCCGTCGAACCCCTCGAACCCGTCGAACCCCTCGAACACGTCGACATCGACTGGGCCGGCCTGTGCGTCGACATCGAACACTGCTGGATCGCGCCCGAGCTCGCCGGCGCACCGCTGCTCGTGTTCCTGCACGAAGGGCTCGGCTCGGTGCGGATGTGGAAGGACTTTCCGCGCCGCCTGTGCGAGGCGCTGGGCTGCCGCGGCCTCGTCTATTCGCGCCCAGGTTACGGCGGCTCGCAGCTCTACGGGCCTGAGCAGGCGTGGGGCCTGGACTTTCTGCACCGTCAGGCGCACGAGTTGTTGCCGGCGCTGCTCGACGCGCTCGGCATCGATGTCGAGCTCGACCCGCCCTGGCTGTTCGGCCACAGCGACGGCGGATCGATCGCGCTGCTGTACGCGGCGCGCTTCCCGCGCCGGGTCGCCGGCGCGGTCGTGCTGGCGCCCCACATCCTGGTCGAGGACCTGTCGGTGCAGAGCATCGCGCAGGCTCGCCAGGCCTTCGGCGAAACCGACCTGCGCACGCGGCTGGCGAAGTACCACGATGACCCCGATCGTGCGTTCCGGCGCTGGAACGACATCTGGCTTCATCCGCCGTTCCGCGAATGGTCGATCGAGCACGAGATCAGCACGATCCGCTGCCCGCTGCTCGCGGTCCAGGGGCTGGACGACGCCTTCGGCACACTCGAACAGGTGCACGGCATCGCACGCCGCCTGCCGCAGACCCGGCTGCTCGAGCTCGCGGACTGCGGCCATTCGCCGCACCGCGACCAGCCCGATGCGCTGATCGATGCCGTGCGTGACTGGTTCGCCGGCATGGTTCCGCCGGCAGCGGCAGCCCGCACCGCCTGACGCGCGTGTCCCGGCCGGCGACCACCGATTCGCTCAGCGCGGTGGGATACCCGCCTCCGCGGCCTCCGCGGCTGCCTCTGCGAGTCGCGCGCGCAGCCCACCGATCCGCCGCGTCGGCGTCGCCACCGCGGCGTCGATCACGGCCGCGCTGCCGACCAGCGTCACGTGCCGGCGCGCGCGCGTCACCGCGGTGTAGAGCAGTTCTCTCGTCAGCACCCGACTGTCCAGCGCTGGCAGAAGCACCAGCACGGCATCGAACTCAGAGCCCTGCGCCTTGTGCACCGTGGTCGCGTAGGCGGCCTGGTGCGGTGGCAGACGCCACGGCGGGACCGCGCGCCAGCCGCCGTCAGGGGCGGCGAACCACACCGCCAACGCGCCGGCGGCGTGGGGCAGCGTGAGCCCGACGTCGCCGTTGAAGAGTTGCAGCACCGGGTCGTTGCGCAGCACCATCACCGGCCGGCCGACGTACCAGGGGTCGGCGCCAGGTTCAAGGCCGTCCCACGCGGTCGTGGCCGCGGGGCCGGTCCCGGCGAGCCGCCGCCGCGCCACTGCCTCGACGCGGGTGTTGAGCGCCGCGACGCCGCGCGGGCCTTGCTGCAGCGCGCACAGCAGGCCGAAGCGCATGAATGCCGCCATCGCCGCGGCGACGTCTTCCGGCTGGCGCCGCACCTGTTCGAGGTAGGGCGCGTGGCCGTCGATCAGCGCGGCCCAGGCCGCGGCGCCGAGCGTCTGCGACGCGTCGTCGAGCCAGGTCAGCGCGCCATCCGCATCCGGGCGCAGCGTCGCCCGCACGGCGTCGGCCGCGCCGTCGCGCACCGCGGCCGCGAGACGCCCGATGCCCGAGTCGGCCGCGAAACGATGGTTGCGGCGGAACCAGACGACGCTGTCGATCAGCGGGTTGATCGGGTCTACGGCTGTCGCCGCCGGTGCGACGGGCACTGCTGCAGCCAGTGTGTCCGGCGCCACGTCGAGTGCAGCCGCCAGCGCCGTGGCCGCGTCGGCACCGATCGTGGTCGTGGCAGCGAGTTCGGCGAACACGGCGCCGGCCTCGACCGCCGCGAGCTGGTCCTTGTCGCCGAGCAGCACGATGCGCGCGGCCAGTGGCACGGCTTCGAGCAGCCGCGTCGCCAGCGCGAGGTCGAGCATCGACGCCTCGTCCACCACCAGCAGGTCGATCGGCAGCGGCCGGTGGACGCCGTGCACGAAGCCGTGCCCGCCGCCGCGCGCGACGAGCAGCCGGTGCACGGTGCTGGCCCGCGTCGGCAGCCGCTCGTGCACGTCCGCTGGCACGCCGGCCGCACGTTCGGCGAGGGCCTGTGCCATGCGCGCCGCCGCCTTGCCGGTGGGCGCGGCGAGCGCGATCCGGGCGTCCGGCTGCTGCGCCAGCAGCGCCGCGAGCAGCCGAACCACGGTGCTCGTCTTGCCGGTGCCGGGACCGCCGCCGAGCACCAGCAGCCGGCGCAGCAGCGCGAGCGCGGCCGCCACCGCCTGCTGATCGACGACGTCGCCAGCGGTTCCGGCCGCCGCGCGCAGCGCCGGTAGCGCAGCAGGCTCGATCGGTGCGGGCACGGCGTCGGCAGCCGCGTGCAAACGCCGCGCGAGCCGGCGCTCGAGGTCGAAGTAGCGGTGCAGGTAGAGGCGGTTGCCGTCGTCGAGCACCAGCGGGCAGGCGCCGGGCGCGGCGGGCGTGCCGACGAGGCCGCTGCCGAGCAGTCGCTCGCGCCAGACGGCAGGCGACAGGCGCTCGCCGGCGCTGTGCGCCAGCTCGGCGAGTCCGACGCAGACGTGGCCATCGCGGGTGGCGGTGCTGACCGCGCGCGCGGCCTCGCGCACCGCGTCGACGCCGGCGGCGTCGACGCCGCGGGCGACCGCCCAGCGCCCGACCTGGTGGGCGAAGGCGTCGGCGAGCGCGGTCGGGTCGGGTCGGGGCGGGGCGCTCATCGGGTCGTCGCCGCGGAGGCAGACGTCGGCGGCGCGGCGTCGTCGTCGAACAGGGCCGACAGCGCGTGCACGGCCGCCGCGGTCGGGCGGTGCGACCACACGCCGGCGCCGGGCCAGTCCGGGCGCACGCCGCGCACGAACAGCACCATCAGGCGGCCGAAATGGCGCTCGTAGGCGTAGCCGGGCAGCCGGTGTGCGAGGTGGCGGTGCAGCGCCACCGCATACAGCAGCGCCTGCAGCTCATAGCCTCCGCGGCGCAGCGCGTGGTCGACGCCGGCGGCGGCATAGCCGGCGGCGTGCGATCCGAGGTGGTTCGACTTCCAGTCGACAAGGTGGAACCGCCCGTCCTGTTCGAACACGAGGTCGATGAAGCCGCGCAGGAAACCCTGCAGCGGCAGGAAGTTCAGAGGCGCCCCTTCGTAGCCGTGGGCCTTCAGCGTCGACGCCAGGCCGGCGGCGGTGAGGCGCGCCACCGGCAGGTGGAATTCCAGCTCGTTGAGGCGCTCCCCGACCCTCACGCGGTCGAGCTGCAGGCCGCCCGGCAGCGCGGTCGTGGTCACCGCCTGCAGCAGCCGCCGCATCTGGCGGGGCCAGGCGTCGGAATCGTCGGCCGCGTCGGCAACCGCGTCGGCAACTGCGTCGGCAAGCGCGCGCGGCGGGCGTTGCTGCAGGGCCCCTGCGATCGCCTCCGGCCAGCTGCCCGGGTCGGCGAAGTCCGCGTGCTCGAACAGCGCATGCAGGCATTCGCCGGCCTGCGGTCCGCGCGGGAAACGCAGGATGTCGTCGGCTGGCGGCGGCGTTGCAGGCTCTGCGGCCGACCCCGCGGCGCCGTCTGCGGGCAGCGCCGTGGCCTCGATGTGCAGGTCATGGTCACGCGCCGCCGCCGGGTCGATCGCCTCCGCGGCCGTCACGGGTGTGCCTCGCATCAGCGCGCTGTAGCTGCCGATGCGCCAGCTGACGGCAGGCAGCGACGCCGGCCCGGGCAGCGCGATGATCGATTCGGGCGGCGTTGAATGGCCGGCCAGCGCGTCGCCCGGCCCGGGCAGCGGCGCGATGCCGACGTCCGGCGCGTGAGCCGCCGCAAACGCCTGCCATGCCGCCGCCACCACGGCCGGCGCCGCGCCGCCGGCCAGCCATTCGGCCGGCGTGTGCCCGGCGCCGGCGGCGAGCCAGTTGAGTACGCTGCGGCCGGACACCGTCGGCGTGCCCTCGGCGCGGCCCTGCACGTGCGTGCCGACGACCAGCACGCAACGGTGGACCGCGCGCGTCAGCGCCACGTAAATCAGCCGCAGCGACTCGGCGGCGCGTTCGAGCTCGACGCGGCTGCCGATGCCGTCGTTCTTCTCGACCGGGCGGTAGTCGAGCACCTGCCGGCCTTCGTCGTCGTGGTAGCTGCGCGGCCCGGCGCCTGCCGGCGGGCGGGCGCTGTCCCACAGGAAGGGACAGAACACGACCGGGTACTCGAGTCCCTTGGCCTTGTGCACCGTCACGACCTGCACCAGGTGGCGGTCCGACTCGAGCCGGAGCTGGCGCGCCTCGTCGGCCGGCGGCTGGGCGCGCTGCGCCTGCAGCCAGCGCCACAGCGCCTGGGGCGAGCGCTGGGTGGCCGACGCCTCCTGCAGGCATTCGACGAGGTGCAGCAGGTCCGTCATCCGGCGTTCACCGTCGGGCCGCGCGAGCAGGCGCGCCATGACGCCGTCGTCGCGCACCAGGCGGCGCAGCATCGGCGCGACGCCGCGGCGCCGCCAGTGCGCGTGGTGCTCGGCGAAACGCAGCAGCGGACCCGACCAGGCGTCCGGCGCATCCGCCAGCGCCTCGATCTGCGCCGCCGTCCAGCCGTACCAGTCGGTCGCCAGCGCCGCGCGCACGGCGCCCAGGCGGTTCGGCTCGAGTACCGCGGCGAGCACCAGTTCGGCGGCTTCTGCGTCGAGGCTGGTGAACACGCTCGCCTGCGACAGCTCGATGCTCGCGACGCCGAGCGCCGCGAGCGCGCGCCGCATCTCGCGCCCCTGGGCGTGCGTGCGCACCAACACGGCGACGTCGCCGCCGGCGAACGGCCGACCGTCGAGCGTCAGCCGGCCCTGCCGGCCGTCGTCGAGGCAGCGTGCGATTTCACCCGCGCAGGCCTGGGCCACCGCGCGCCGTGCCGGCGCCAGGTGCAGCCAGCCGCCCTCGGCGCTG
Organism: Rubrivivax sp.; assembly: GCA_040007675.1. GTDB lineage: Bacteria > Pseudomonadota > Gammaproteobacteria > Burkholderiales > Burkholderiaceae_C > Rubrivivax. The sequence goes on along the minus strand of JBDTUO010000035.1, from coordinate 7,528 downwards.
CCCGGCAGCGTCCACAGTTGCAGCGCCGGCGCGACGGGAGCCCCGTTGGCGCCACCGAGGCGGGCGCGCGGCTTGCTGCCGAAGCGCACCGGCGTGTAGTCCAGGCCGTCTTCCATGAAGGGCCGGGCATGGCGTGTGAACAGGCCGTTGAGCCCGTTCAGCAGCGCGCGCGTCGAGCGCTGGTTGTCGCGCAGCGTGGCCCGCGTCGTCGCCTGCGCGCGCGCGCGCAGGTAGGTGGGCAGGTCGGCGCTGCGAAAACTGTAAATGGCCTGCTTGGGGTCGCCGACCAGTGCGACCGGGCTGCGGCCGTCGCCGTAGAGCTGCTGGAAGATGGTGTACTGCAGCGGGTCGGTGTCCTGGAACTCGTCGATCAGCGCGGCGGGGAAACGTGAGCGCAGCGCCGCGGCGAGGCCGGTCCGACCGGCGGAGTCCGGCCCGGACAAGCCGCGGTGCAGGTCGAGCAGCAGGTCGTCGAAGCCCGCCACGCGCTCGGCCTGTTTGAGCCGCTGCAGCGCCGCAGGCGCGCCGACCAGGAACTCGCGCAGCAACGCCAGGCGCGCGCGCGCCAGGTCAGCGGCAGCGCTGCCCGCGAGGTCGAGCAGCGCCTGCAGCGCGGCGTCGAACGGGTGCGGCGACAGCGGGACCTCGCCCTTGCGAACCACCAGCCGTGCGCCGCCGAGGCGCGCCAGGCCGGCGGGAACCGCCCCCGCCGCGAGCGCGGTCCACGGCAGGTCGAGCAGCTGGTCGGCGCCGTCGATGGCCTCGGCCAGCCGCGCCGGCGAATAGACGGTGCCCGGCAGGCGCGGCAGCGCGTCGGTGGCGCGCGCGATGATTCCGGCGCGTTCGGCGCGCCACAGTTCCGTTACCGCGCGATGCGCGTCCGCCAGTGCCGACCAGACAGCGGGCGCGCCGGCCAGCAGGGCGACCGGGTCGGCCGGCAGGTCGACCGGCCAACGCAGCTCGGCCAGCGGCTGGCGCAGGCGTTCGCGCAGTCGTTCGGCCCACGAATCGGGGCTGTCCTGGCGCCGCAGCAGCAGCGCGCCGAACGCGAGCGTCGACGGGTCGCCGCCCGCCATCGCCGCGATGCGCAGGCGCCAGAAGTCCTGCGCCACCTGGCGCCGCAGCGGGGTGTCGTCCTCGAGCAGGGTGGGCGCCGGCGCCAGTCCGACGCTCAGCGGCAGTTCGGCCAGCGCCCGCTGGCAGAAACCGTGGATCGTGAAGATCGATGCCTCGTCGAAGGCCTGGAGTGCGCGGGCGAGCCGACTGGCCAGTGCGTCGGGTGCCGCGCCTTCGGCCTGCAGCCGCTGGAGCAGCGGCTCGACGAACGCGTCGCTGCCGTGAGCACCGGTACCGGCGATCAGTGCAGCGGCACTGGCGATGCGGTCGCGGATGCGGCTGCGCAACTCGGCCGCGGCGGCCTTGGTGAAGGTGACGACGAGGATCTGCGGCAGCGTCAGCGGCGTCTCGAGCAGCAGCCGCACGACGAGGCCGCACAGCGCCCAGGTCTTGCCGGTGCCGGCCGATGCCTCGATCAGCCGCACGCCGTCGAGCGGCCCGTGCACCAGCGCGTCGAGGTCGGTGTCCGGCGGCGCGGCGGCGGTCATGCGGTGTGATCGATCAGCGGCCCGAAGACGCGGCGGGCGGTGACCTCGAAGGCCTCGCCGAGCGGGTCCCCGAGGCCACGCAGCGCGAGCCGGTACGCGCCACCGGCGCCTTCGGCGCGCGGCTGCTGCGCGGTTGCGGTCCACTCGCGCCGGGCGGCCGCCGCACCGCTGGTGAGCAGCGCCCACGCAGTCTTCGGGTAGAACGGCAGCGGCGCACGCATGCCGTCGTCGAACAAGCGCAGCAGGTCGGCGAGCAGGCCGGCGGCATCCGCTGGCGGGCGCAGCACGAGGTGTTCGTCGAGCGCGAGCCAGCGCGTGACAGCCGAGGCCGGAACCGATGCCGGGGTGGACACGGGAGTCTCCGGGGACGAGTTGTCGGCCGCCTCGCGCAGTGCGTGCCACCACAGGTGCGTCACCCACGCCGCCAGCCGGTCGACCGGGCGCAGGCGGGCCGCCCGCCACAGCAGCAGAGACCCGTCGGCCAACGCCGGCGGCTCGCCGCGCACGGTCCAGACCTGGCCGTCGACCGTGATCGTCAGCGTCTGCGCGTGCGGCGGCGGCCTTGCCCCGGGACCGTCGCGCTGCCCGACCACCTGGCGCGCAAAGGCGGCGACGAGGGCACTTTCGTGCGCACTCGCCGCGGCGCCGAGCGGCCCGTCGGGAAGCTCGGGCCCGGCGCGGGCGAGCGTGTCGAGGGCGTCGGCGCCGCAGCCCGCCAGCGCGAACGGCAGCAAGCGCTCGCGCAGCGCGTGGCGCGCCAGCGGGTCGGCGCCGAAGGGCTCGTCGTCGAGCAACGCCTCCTGCGCCGGAGGCAGCACGATGCCGAGCCGGTGCTGCAGCAGCGCGCGGCAGGGTTGACAGAAAAATCCGATCAGGCGCTCCAGTTCGAGCGCACGGCCCGCGCCGTCCAACGGCGCGAGTGGTTCGGCGAAGAGCCGCGGCTCGGCGGCCAGAGCGAGCAGGTGGGGGTCGATCGGCTCGTCGTCCGCCTCGCCGGCCTCGGCGTCGATGGACTGCGCGGTGGCTACCGGCGCGCCCGCTGCTGCCACGTCCTGCGCCGAGGCGGCACGGGCAGCGTTGGCACGCAGCGCGGCCGCCACCTCCTCGGCGTGGCTGCGCACGCGCGGGTCGGCGGCCGGATCGAAGGCGACGGCGGCAAACGGCTGCAGCGGGTGGGCCACCACCAGCCGGCGCCGCGCGACCTCCCGTGCGGCGGGCGTCGCCGCCGTGGCGTCGGTCAGCAGATCGATCAGCTCCGCGACGGGCACCGATGGCGGCCGCTCGCTGTTGTCGCGCACGCTGCGGCCGGTGTGGCTGAGGTGCACGGTGTGGCGTGCCGCGAGCATCAGGTCGAGCAGCAGGTTGCGCTCGTCGAGCCGGCGCTGGCGGTCGCCAGGGCGGGGGCGGGCCGCCACGAGGTCGAATTCGGGTGGCCGCTGGGGGCTCGGGAAGGCGCCGTCGTCCAGGCCGAGCACCGCGATGACGGCAAACGGCAGCCCGCGCAGGCTCGGCAGCGCGGCGAAGGTCACGGCGCCGCTGGCCACGCCGCCACGCGCCGGGTCGTCGAGCTGGGACTGCAGCGCGTCGCGCAGCAGCGCCAGCGAAAGCGGCTCGTCCGGCGCGGCGCCAGCCACGGTCGCGGCCAGGGCCTGGATGGCCGCCCGCAGTGCCGCGGTGGCTTCGAGCTCGTCGGCAGCGGGGGCGAAAAAGCGGTCGATCAGCGCTTGCAGCCACGGCGCCCAGGCGTGCATCGGACGCGCCGCGGCGCTGTCCTGCCGCAACGTGCCGAGTGCTTCGACGAATCGCCACAGCGCGCCGAGCGCGTCGGCGGCGGCGCCTTCGACGTCGCCCGCCGGCAGCAGCCCGAAAGCCGCTGCCGCCGCGGACGGCACGGGTCCGGCGGCGCGCTCGCCGGGCAGCGCGTAGCCGAGCAACAGCCGCTCCAGCCCCTGCGCCAGCGTGTGCCCCGCGCCCGCCGGCACGCCGACGGCGTCGCGGTGCGTGGCGTCCAGCCCCCAGCGCATGCCACTGGCCTCGATCCAGCCGTGCATGCGCTGCAGCGCGTCATCGTCGTCGGCGATGCCGAAGCGGCGCGCGACCAGGGGCTGCTGCAGCAGCGCGAAGACCTGGCTGGCGCCCACGCGGGAGGTCGGCAACGCGAGCAGGTCCAGCAGTGCGCGTGCCGGCGCATCGACGACGCTGCGCGGCCGCCCGGTGATGCGGTACGGAATGCGCCGCGCCGGTGGCACGGTGCCGAAGACGGCGTCGATGAGCGGTGCCGCGACTTCGAGGTCGGGCAGCGCCACCAGCACGTCCGCTGCCTGCAGCGCCGGTTCGACGGCGAACAGGCCGAGCAGCCGTTCGTGCAGCACCTCGAGTTCGCGTGTCAGCGAGTGGCAGACGTGCAACTCGACGCTGCGGTCACCCGGCGGTCGATCGGCATCGGCGAGCGAACCCGGCGCCAGCGGGTCGAGCGTCAGCACGGCGTCGTGCAACCGGTGCAGCAGCGACGTGCCGCCCAGCGGCGCGAAGTCGCCGTCGAGGTCTATCGTGTCGTCGTGCGCCAGCAGGCCGTCGAACAGCGCCTGCGTCTGCCGGCCCCAGCCGGCCAGCAGCGGCTGCACGACCTCGTGCCCGGCCGCCCGGCCGCGCGCGTCGAGCCAGGCGAGCCGGCGCGGGTCGACGAGATCGAACCAGTATTCGCGGCAGGGGTTGAGCAGGTAGAGCTCGACGTCGATCCAGCGCGCCAGCTGTTGCAGCCAGCCGAGGTGCAAGGGCGGGATCGCCGGCGGTACGAACACGTGCACGACCGGCGGCAAACCGCAGCGCTGCGCCAGCGCAGGCCCGCCGGCGTCGAGTGCGGCGACGAAGCGCTGCAGCGGGTGACGCCCCGGCAAATCGAGCTCCCCCGCGAGGCGTCGCCACAGTGCGGCCTGCCAGGCTTCGTCGGCGTGACCTTCGGTGACGTTGGCGGAGGGGTCGGTCTGCCAGCGCGTGAGCCAGTCCGCGCGGTAGGTCGCCAACTGCTCGAACTGGCGTGCGACGCGGCGCGCGAACTCCAGCCGCGCGCGCGGCTCCGAACCGTCGAGGTAACGCCGCAGCCGCGCATGGGCGGCAGTGAAACCCGCGTCCCCGAAGGCGACATGGATGCGCCAGGCGAGCGGTTCGGGCGCGAGCGGCGACTCAGCGCCGACTCCCGGCAGCACGCGCGCGAGCTGCTGCCAGAGCCAGCGGGCGAGGTAGGCGAAGTCGACGTGGCTGCAAATGCCCTGCTGCCGTGCCAGCGCGAGCGTGACCGACTGCCGCACGGCCGCACTCGGCACGACGACGACGTCGCGCGCGAAGGGCCCGGCGCCGCCGGGCGGGGCCGCCACCAGCCGAGTCAGCAGCCGTGCCTGCAGCCGCTCATAGCGGTTGGAACAGTGGGCCTGCAGCATGCGCGGGGAAGGGGAGCGGCCAGTCCGGCACGTGCGCGCGGGCCCGTACGGCAGCACCGCCGGCAGGTGCGCAGCACTGAGCCGCCGGTCAGCGGCGCGCGCTCACGGATAAGCGCGGCGCAGCAGTTCGATCTCTGCCTTGACCTCTGGCGGGAAACCCTGGCGGTGGCCGCGCCGGTCGACCATCAGCTCGTCGAGGGCCGAGTGGCGGCGCAGCGGGTCGGTCCAGAGTTCGGCCAGACGGTTCACCGCGCGCGGATAACGCTCGCTCATCGCCTTCGGGCGCAGCGACGGCGGCAGCGCGATCAGCCAGTCGATCGCGGTGCCGGTCAAGGCGCGGTCAGAGGGCACCGGTGCCCGGCGCTTGTCGAGCCAGTAGTCCGGTGTCATCAGGCCCTGCAACTGCTCGACCCCGGCGGGCAAGTCATCCAGCGCACCGCGCGCCGTCTCGAAGTCGGTCAGTTCGAACTCGATCGTGCCCGGGGGCGGGGAAGGGGGCTTTGCGTTCATGTCGTTGCTCGTCGGCGCGCCCATGCTCGGATTGGGGGATGCTACCGCGGACCCCGGGGCGCGCGGGCGGCGGATGACCCCCAGGCTTGGGACGCAGGACGACCCGGACACCTCTGCGTGCTTCGGTTCAGTGAACTAGTTCACGCCGCCCCGTCAGCGGCGTGCCCCGAACAGGGCGGCATTGGCGGCCCGACTCGGCCCCTTGAAACCGGGCCGAAGAGGCCAAGATAGGCAGGGTGAAAACGCACCGCGAAGCACGTGCAGACGCCTGCGTCGATAGAATGGACCATGCCCGACGAGACCCCTCCCGCCCCTCCTCCGGCGCCCGTGCGGCCACGGCGCGATGGGGGCGACAGCGCGGTGGTCGTCGAGCGCAAGCGGGCCCGCACGAAGCCGCCCAGCCTGTACCGGGTGGTGTTGCTGAACGACGACTACACGCCGATGGAGTTCGTCGTGATGGTCCTGCAGCAGTATTTCCAGCGTGATCTGGAGACGGCCACGTTGATCATGCTGAAGATCCACCACGAAGGCCGCGGCGTCTGCGGCGTCTATCCGAAAGACGTGGCGGCGACCAAGGTCGAACTGGTGCTGGCGGCGGCACGCCGCGATGGTCATCCGCTACAGTGCATTATGGAGGCCGCATGATTGCGCAAGAACTGGAAGTCAGCCTGCACATGGCGTTCGTCGAAGCGCGCCAGCAGCGGCACGAGTTCATCACCGTCGAGCACCTCCTGATGGCGCTGCTGGACAACCCGTCGGCGGCCGAGGTGCTGCGTGCCTGCGCGGCCAACATCGACGAGCTGCGCAAGAGCCTGTCCACCTTCATCAAGGAAAACACGCCGACGGTGTCCGGCACCGAAGAAGTCGACACGCAACCCACGCTCGGCTTCCAGCGCGTGATCCAGCGCGCGATCATGCACGTGCAGTCGACCGGCAGCGGCAAGAAGGAAGTCACCGGCGCCAACGTGCTCGTGGCGATCTTCGGCGAGAAGGATTCGCACGCGGTGTACTACCTGCACCAGCAGGGCGTGACCCGGCTGGACGTCGTCAACTTCATCGCCCATGGCATCAAGAAGTCCGATCCGCCGGAGCCGAGCAAGTCCAGCGACGGCGGAGGCGAATCCGACAAGGAGGAGGCGACCCCCTCGGATGGCAAGGGCTCGCCGCTGGAGCAGTTCACGCAGAACCTGAACCAGCTCGCGCGCGACGGCAAGATCGATCCGCTGATCGGGCGCGAGCTCGAGGTCGAGCGCGTGATCCAGGTGCTGTGCCGCCGGCGCAAGAACAACCCCTTGCTGGTCGGCGAGGCCGGCGTCGGCAAGACCGCGATCGCCGAAGGCCTGGCCTGGCGCATCACCGAAGACGACGTCCCCGAAGTGCTGGCCGATGCCAACGTCTACTCGCTGGACATGGGCGCGCTGCTCGCCGGCACCAAGTACCGCGGCGACTTCGAGCAGCGCCTGAAGGGCGTGCTCAAGCAGCTCAAGGAGCAGCCCAACGCGATCCTGTTCATCGACGAGATCCACACGCTGATCGGCGCCGGCGCTGCCAGCGGCGGCACGCTCGACGCCAGCAACCTGCTGAAGCCGGCGCTGTCCAACGGTGCGATGAAGTGCATCGGGGCGACCACCTTCACCGAGTACCGCGGCATCTTCGAGAAAGACGCCGCGCTGTCGCGTCGCTTCCAGAAGATCGACATCGTCGAGCCGTCGGTCGAGCAGACGGTGGAGATCCTCAAGGGGCTGAAGTCGCGCTTCGAGGAGCACCACAGCGTCAAGTACGCGCTCGGCGCCTTGCAGGCCGCGGCCGAGTTGTCGGCCAAGTACATCAACGACCGTCACCTGCCGGACAAGGCGATCGACGTCATCGACGAGGCCGGCGCCGCGCAGCGCATCCTGCCGAAGAACAAGCAGAAGAAGACCATCACGCGCACCGAGGTCGAGGAAATCGTCGCGAAGATCGCGCGCATCCCGCCGG
>JBDTUO010000034.1:0-14502 GCA_040007675.1 Rubrivivax sp. | reverse complement strand
TCGACCAGTTCGTGAAGGACACGCGCGACACGGTGGTCGGGAAGACGATCGGGCAGGTCATCGACTTCGTGCGCCTGGTGCTCAACCCGAGCAAGCTGGGCGACATGCTGATCGCGTTGATCAAGAAGGAGTTGGGCGACGTGGCCGCGGCGCTGTTGACGCCGCTGATCGTCGCGGCGGGCGGGGTGCTGCAGTTGTTGCTGACGCCTATTCGCGGGCTCGTCGAGAGCATCGTCGGACCGATCGAGACGGTGCTGGTCGTGTTCCTGAAGACGCTGGCGCGGCCGGTCATGCTGCGCGCCAACCGCGTGCTGCCGCAATGGGTGCCGGTCGAACGCGGGCTGTCGAACACTTCGGTGAACCGGCGCCAGGTGATCGAGGTCGAGGGCATCTGCACGCGCAGCTTCGGCAACCCGGTCGACATGCCGCTGATCAACTGGCGCACGTGGTTCGCGTGGAACATCGAGGTCGTCCCGGAGCGGGAATACTCGAACGTGTTCTCGCCCGCCGCCGACCCGCCGAACACCAGTGGCGCGAGTGGCGGCGAGCGCTCGATCATCTCGCCCGGCAGCTTCGAGATCCAGTGGGACGCGGGCGCCTTGTTTTCGGCCGGCGAGCAGTTGCGCTTCCAGGCCAGGATCGCCGATGCCGACACGCCGTCGATCGACGGCCCGATGACGCTCGACGCCGCGAAGGCGGCCAATCCCGAGATCGGCTCCGAGCTCGACACCGCGTTCGTCTGGCCGATGCCGGGCATGTTCGTCTGGGCCTCGGGGCGGCATGTCTACGATTGCAGTCGCGTGACGCACAAGGGTTCCGGCGATCCGAACCGGGGCGACGTCGAGGCCACCCCGCCGCAGATGTGCGCGCTGATGCACCCGGCCCGGGCGCTCGCCACCGCCCGCTTCCAGGCGGTCCAGTTCGCCGAGAACGGAACCTTCTTCGTGCCGGCGATCGAGTTCATGTTCGTCGCGTCGCGGCGCGGCGGCTATATCCGCCACGACACGATGGCCGACGAGGACTACGTCTTCGTCATCGACCTGCCGCCCGGCCCGGCCGCGGCCTCGCCGTACCCGATCGCGCACACCGAGAAGCTGCCGCACAACACGGTCGTCATCCGCCCGCGCCTGCTCAAGCGGCTGCGCTTCCTCGGGCGCATCGGCGGCAAGGAGGCCGATCCGATCATCGAGGTGCTGCCGCCCGACGACCCGACGCAGGCGCCGCGGCAGGTCCGGCTGACGATCCCGCAGGGGGTGCTGGCCGGTGCCGACGCCTACGGGTTCACGCTCTCGCTCGGGTGGCACGACCCGGCGCGTGAGCTGGCGCGGCAGGTGATGTTGTGCGAGGTCGACTTCAAGGCGCTGCAGATGCGCCTGACGGACCGCGACAACCCTGCCGCCAAGCTGCGCCGCCTCTTCAAGGAGCAGGAAGGTGACCTGAAGAAGACGATCTTCAGGGAGTTGGAGAAGGTCGAGATCGATCTGCCCCTGATCGGCAAGGTGCGCCCGCTGCAAGGTGACAACCCGATCGCCAAATTCGTGCGCGAAGAGGTCGTCGGGCCGGCACTGGAGCAGTTCATCGACCTGCTGGTCGGCCTGTTGCCGACCGAAAGTCGCGAGGAGTGGCTGTTCCGCATCGGCGTCAACGGGGTGTGGGTCTCGTTCTTCTTCCAGCCGGGCCCGAAGGAACGCCGGGTGCTCAGCGCCAACCAGCTGGTTTTCAAGTTCGCGCTCGCCAAGGGCGACGAGCTGATGCTCGGCTCGCACGGCACCGAATTCGACCCGGTGGGTGACCTCATGCATGCGGCAATCCGTGACCGCACGCTGGGCTTCGAGAACGATCCGGCGCGGCCGGTGCCGTGGAGCGGCATCGTCGACCCGGTGTCACGCGCCGAGCGCGACCGCCAGCTCTTCGTCGTCATGCGCAAGCTGATGTTCGACACCACCGAAGGGGTGAGCAAGGTTTCGCTCGGCTTCGACAATTCGCCCCTCGGCCTGTTCGATCCGGGCGCGTCCGGCCCCGGCAACACGACGCCCGACGACAACCCGATCGTGATCGGCGCCGCCATCGACCCACCGGTGCAGGTGACCAAGCGGCCGAAGTTCGCGCGCGCGATCCCGCCGGAGATGGTCCTCGTGGAGGACGGGCCGGGTGGGCGGCCCGACTACGAGCTCCAGTACACGATCAGCGTCAAACCGCAGGTCCAGGGCGGCGATTCGCCCGCCTGAACCGACTCGGGGCTAAGCGGCCGGCGGAGCGGGTGAGGGCGGCGGCGCGTCGCCGAGCGGCCACCATTCCTCGCCGTCGATGCCGGGAAACGAGATCACCGCTTCGCCCGACAGAATGCCGTCGAAGCGCACCTTGCCGTCGCGGTCGAGCCGGCCGGTCTGCAGCGACTGGTCGGGCAGCCGCACCCGGTACGGCTCGCCCGGGATCGGCGCGCCCTTCTTGTCGACCAGCTTGAACTCGATCCAGGCCGCGTCACGGGCGCAGGCCTGGACCATCGGCTGGCCCGGCCGGGCATCCGCCATCTCCTGCATCTGCGCCGTGCGAACCGTCAGCGTCATGCGCAGGATCATAGGTCCGCTGGCGGCGCAACGGACAACGGCGCAGTGTCACGCCGGACCGCGGTCCACGCGCCGTGCCAGCACGACCGAGCTCGTCGTGCGCGCGACGCCGTCGATGGCGCCGATCTCGTCGAGCAGGGCGTCGAGCCGCGCCGTCGTCTCGGCGCGAAGAAGCGCCAGGTAGTCGAACTCGCCGCTGACCGAGCTGAGCTGGCGCAGTTCGGGCAGCGCGGCCAGGCGCTCGGTGACGCGCCGGGCCTGCTTTGGGTCGACCACGATGCCGACCCAGGCCTGCACCGAACGGTCGTCCGCGTCGGCCGCGAGCCGCACCGTGTAGCCCAGGATCACGCCGCCGCGTTCCAGCCGCGCGATGCGCGCCAGCACGGTCGTGCGTGCCACGCCAAGGCGGCGCGCGAGCGCGGCTGTGCTTTCCCGCGCATTCACCTGCAGCGCAGCGATGAGGCGGCGGTCGAGTTCGTCGGCAGCCATTCGGTCATTATGCTCAGCGAGCTTGTCATTACGACTATCTAAAGCGTTTATTCGACGAACTCATGGTTTCTTTCGTCCGTACACCTGCCTACGATTCGGGCTGCTGCCGACCGGAGTTTGCCCATGCCCCGCCACGACCTCTCGACCCCGAACCCGAGCCGCCCGCCGATGCAGCTGACGCTGCTCGGTGCCGGCCACATCGGCCGCACCATCGCGCGCTGGCTGGCTGCCAGCGGCGACTACCAGGTCACGGTGGTCGAGCGCGACGCCGAAGCGCTGGCCGAGCTGGCGGCGCGTCCGCTGCCGATGGAGGGTGGTCCGGCAGGCCCGCTGGCCGACGGCCGCGCCGCGCTGCCGCTCGCCACCCGCGTCGTCGACACCGAGGACGCCGAGGCGCTGGCGGCGCTGCTCGCAGGCCAGGACGCGGTGGTCAACGCGCTGCCCTACCACCTCGCGACCCGCGCCGCCACCGCCGCCGGCACCGCCGGCTGTCACTACTTCGACCTCACCGAAGACGTCGCCGCGACGCGCGCGATCCAGCGCCTGGCCGACGGCGCGCGCACCGCGTTCATGCCGCAATGCGGCCTCGCGCCCGGCTTCATCGGCATCGTCGCGCACCACCTCGCGCAGGGCTTCGACCGTCTGCAGGAGGTCAAGATGCGGGTCGGTGCGCTGCCGGCGTTTCCGACCAACGCGCTGAAGTACAACCTGACCTGGAGCGTCGACGGCCTGATCAACGAGTACTGCCACCCGTGCGAGGCGATCCGCGACGGCAGCAAGATCGACGTCCTGCCGCTCGAGGGCCTGGAGCACTTTTCTCTCGACGGCACCGAGTACGAGGCCTTCAACACCAGCGGCGGCCTCGGCACGCTGTGCGAGACGCTGGCCGGGCGCGTGCAGACGCTCGACTACAAGAGCGTGCGCTACCCGGGCCACCGCGACCTGATGCAGCTGCTGCTCGGCGACCTCGGGCTGGCCAAGGACCCGGAGACGCTGAAGGCGATCATGCGGCGCTCGATCCCGACGACGATGCAGGACGTCGTGCTCGTGTTCGTCACCGTCAGCGGCTGGCGCAACGGCCACCTCGTGCAGGAAGTTTTCGCGCGCAAGATCTTCGCCGAGCGGGGCGAGGCCGAGCCGCTGTCGGCGATCCAGATCACGACTGCCGCCGGCGTCTGCGCTGCGGTCGACCTCTTCCGTGCCGGCCGGCTGCCGCAGCGCGGGTTCATCCGGCAGGAGCAGGTCGCGCTGCCGGATTTCCTCGACAACCGCTTCGGCCGTGCCTACCGCCAGAGCCGGCAGGTCGAGTCGATCGGATAGCGCCTTCTGCCTGCGCGTCCGCGGCGTCGTCAGTCGACGCAGCAGAGGGGGATCCGCAGGAGCGACGCACGTACGTCAGCGGCGTCCTACCCGCACCGCGCGCCCGCACCCACAGGCGCTCTTCAGCACCGCGTGCACAGTGACGCGATGCCGACCCGTGCCACCCCGATCCCTCCGCGTCCAGACGTGGCGACGGAAGTAAAGCGGGAGGACGGTCCGGCATTGCCGCTGCCGCACGAGCGCGATGAGGGTGCTCGGGGGTCGACGACCGAAGCGCCGGTCGACGGGCAGGTCGCCCAGGCGGCGAAGGACCTGGCCGCCGGCCAGGTCGACACCGACATGCGTGCGACGCCCGGGCTGGACGCCGTGCGACGTCGGCAGCTGGTGGCACCGCCATCACCCCCGCCAGCGTCGGCCACGCCCATCAAGCGCAAACCCAGGAAGGGCTGAGCGCCACCCCGCCCCCGGCGCCCGACCTGCATCCCACCACCCATCGAGGACTCACCATGACCAGCCATGACAAGCACTCACCCCCCAAGTCGGATGCCGGCATCGCCAAGGACGACCCCGCGCTGCAAGGCGAGGGCAACGTCACTGCCGACCGCCGATACCGCGAGGACGCCACGCGCCATGCGCAGTCTGGCACGGTGACCCAGGAAGCCCGTGACGCGGCGCCGCGCGATTCCAAGGAAGCCGAGGCCCTGCGGCGCGCCGAAGAGGAAGGCAAGCGTCACGCGAAGAAGTAGCTCGCGCACGCTGAGTCCGCTGCGCGGACTCCCCTCTCTCACGCACCCTTCGCCGGCGCCACGGTCAGGCGGTTGTCGACCCGCTGCACGCCTTGCGGCGCGGCGGCGAGCTGGGTCGCACGTTCACGCGAAGGCTCGTCGGCGGCGGGCCCGGTCAGGGTCACGACGCCGGCCTGCGTTCGAACGTCGATCGGCTGCTCGCCAAGCGCCGGATCGGCTGCCAGCGCGGCCTTGACTGCCACGGTGATCGACTCATCGGTGCCGGATGCCACCGCGACCGAACTGCCCTGCGTCGGGTTTGCGCTCGGCAGTGCGTCCGGGATGGTCGGCGTGGCAGCGGCCGGCGCCGTCGAGCGGCTTGCGATGCTGGGCGCCGGCGCCACGGAGGCGTCTTCATCGACGACCTTGTAGAGCACCACCCCCGCGATGGCGGCGCCGATCGTGCCCGCCGCGAGCAGACCCGGCCAGCGCGCGCGCCGGGGGCTATAGCCGATCGGGCGCACCGGGTCGAAGTCGGCGCTGGGACGCATGTCCGGGCGCTGACCCCCGCTCGCGCCGGGGCGCAGCAGTGTCGACGGGCCGTCGGTTGTGTGGTCGTCGTGGCTCATATCAGGCTCCTTGCGTTGAGGAATCACAGGCCTGCATGGTCGCCGGGCGCGGACGACTCCTGCGTCGGCCAGCGGCACCGGTCGACGTAGGACGAGCTCCTCAAGCGCTCCAGCGCGACACGACGTAGTCAGAAAGTGAGCGCGCGCATCATCCATCGCTCGTGTCGCACCAACCAAGGCGTGCCAGCACGCGCCGACGACCACAGGGTGTAGGCGTCGGCCTACAGGACGCAGGGCGCGCGACCGGCAGAATCGGCCGCAACCCGCTCTGCTCGCTTACGAAAAGTCACACGATGCTCAACGCCCTTGCCATCTCCCCCGCGGACCGGCGCGACCTCATGGTCGTCACCGGCGCCGCCGGACTGCAGGCGTTGATCCTGGTGGCCGACGTGCTGACGCCACTCGGCTACGCCTTCTGGGTGCTGCATCTGTTCCCGCTGTCGTTTGCGTTGCTGCAGCGCCAGCGCTGGGCGCCGGCGCTGCTGGCCGGCCTCGCCCTGTTGTTCACCGCGATCGGCTTCTTCCTGTCGGACATCAACCTCAGCCCCGAAATCGCAATCGCCAACCGGCTGGCCGGCAGCCTCAGCTTCATCATCGTCGGCGCGGTGATCACCCAGGTGCTGGCCGTGCGCGCCGCCGCCCAGACGCAGATGTGGCTGCAGCAGACCGTGACGCTGCTGTCGGAACGCCTGGTCGACGACATGGACCCGGACGAGGTCGGCCGCCGCGCAACGGCGGTGCTGTGCGAGGCACTTGCCGCTGAGGTCGGGGTGCTCTACCGGCTGGACCAGGGCATGCTCCGCCTCTGCGGCGGGCACGCGATCGACGGCAGCCAGGTGCTGGCGTCGCTTCCGCAGGGCGAAGGGCTGCTCGGCCAGGCGGTGGTGGACGGTCGGTTGCGCGTCGTCAGCCCGGCGCCGGCCGGCCACGTGCCGCTGCGCACCGCACTCGGTGTCAGCGCGCCGGCGCACCTGCTGGTGCTGCCCTTGCGGGCCGAGGGTCGACCGGTCGGCGTGATCGAGATCGGCCTCGTGCGCCGCGAGCTCGATCTGCCCGTGCTGACCGAACTGGCCGCGCGCTGCCGAGAAGTCATCGGCGTGGCGCTGCGCAGCGCGGGCTACCGCCAGGAGATGCAGGCGCTGCTGCAGGAGACCCAACGCCAGGCCGAGGAACTGCAGTCCCAGCAGGAGGAGTTGCGGGTCTCGAACGAGGAACTCGAGGAGCAGAGCCGCGTGCTGCGCGAATCGCAGTCCGAACTCGAGTCCCAGCAAAGCGAACTCGAACGCGTCAATGCGCAACTCGCCGTGCACGCACAGACCCTCGAGCAGCAGAAGCGTACGCTGCAACGCTCGCAGGCCGAGCTGCAGGACAACGCCGAGGCCCTCGCGGCGGCGAGCCAGTACAAGAGCGAATTCCTGGCCAACATGTCGCACGAGTTGCGCACGCCGCTGAACAGCTCGCTGATCCTGTCGCGCCTGCTGGTCGACAACAAGCCAGGCACGCTGACCGCCGACCAGGTGCGCTACGCGCACGCGATCCACGACGCCAACAACGACCTGCTGGCGCTGATCAACGACATCCTCGACCTCTCCAAGATCGAAGCCGGCCACGCCGACCTGCGCGGCGAGACGGTCGTGCTGGGCGACCTGCTGACGCGGCTGCGCACGCTGATCGAGCCGCAGACGCGCCACAAGGGCCTCGAGTTCTCGATCGACGTCGACCCGGACGCGCCGGCGCAGGTCGTCACCGACGGCCAGCGGCTGTCGCAGGTGCTGCGCAACCTGCTGTCGAACGCCATCAAGTTCACGGCCGAGGGGCGCATCGACCTGAGGCTCGGTGGCCTGGCGAACGGCGGCCTGCGCTTCGAGGTGCGGGACACCGGCCTGGGCATTCCGGCGGACAAGCAGCAGGTGATCTTCGACGCCTTCCGTCAGGCCGACGGCAGCACCAGCCGCCAGTTCGGCGGCACCGGGCTCGGGCTGTCGATCTCGCGCGAGCTGGTGCAGCGCATGGGTGGCCGCATCGCGGTCGAGAGTGCGCCTGGGCGGGGCAGCACGTTCAGCGTCGAACTGCCGGCCGAACTGCCCGAACAGGCGCCACCGCCCGAGCCGGGCTCGACCCGACCGGCCCCGCTGCCTGAAGCCCGCGCGCCGCGGCCGCAGGCCCCGGTGTCGGCGCCGCCACCGGCCGTGGCGCTGCCGGCCACGCCGCCCTCGCCGGCCGCGCCACCCGCGGCGCGGCTGCCGGGCCAGCGGCGCGTGGTGCTCGCGGTCGAGGACGACAACACGTTCGCCGAGGTGCTGCGCGAGCTGATCACCGAGGCCGACTTCGAATGCGTCATTGCCAGCACCGGCGAGCAGGCGCTGACGCTGGTGCGTGAGCTGCGGCCCAGCGGCGTGCTGCTCGACGTCGGGCTGCCCGACCTGTCGGGCTTGTCGGTGCTCGAGCGGCTCAAGCGCGATCCGGCCACGCGCCACATCCCGGTGCACGTGGTCTCGGCGACCGACCGCAGCCTGCCCGCGCTCGAACTCGGCGCGGTCGGCCACGTCGTCAAGCCGGCCCTGCGCGAACAACTGGTGCAGGCGATCCAGCGCCTCAAGGACCGCTTCGACCGCCCGCTGCGCCGCGTGCTGGTGGTCGAGGACGATGCCGCGCTGCGCCACAACCTGGAGATGCTGCTCGGCACACCCGACGTCCAGATCGTCAGCGTCGGCACCGTCGCCGACGCCCTCGCCGCGCTGGCCGAGAGCAGCTTCGACTGCATGGTGACCGACCTCCAGCTGCCCGACGGCAGCGGTTTCGACCTGCTCGAACGCATGGCCCAGGGCGACCGCGGCAGCTTCCCGCCGGTGATCGTCTACACCGGTCGGGCGCTCAGCCGGGACGAGGAGACGCAGCTGCGCCGTCACTCGCGCTCGATCATCGTCAAGGGTGCGCGCTCTCCGGAGCGGCTGCTCGACGAGGTGACGCTGTTCCTGCACAGCGTCGAATCCAGCCTGCCCAGCGAGCAGCAGCGCATGCTGCGGGCGGCCCGCCAGCGCGACGCCGTGCTCGAAGGCCGGCGCATCCTGCTGGCCGAGGACGACGTGCGCAACATTTTCGCGCTGACGAGCGTGTTCGAGCCGCTGGGCACGCAACTCGAGATCGCGCGCAACGGGCGCGAGGCGGTCGAGCGGCTGCAGCGCCCGCCCGCCATCGACCTCGTGCTGATGGACATCATGATGCCGGAGATGGACGGCCTGACCGCGATGCGCCACATCCGCGTCGACCACGATGCCGGGGAGTTGCCGATCATCGCGCTGACCGCCAAGGCGATGGCCGACGACCGCCAGCAGTGTCTCGACGCCGGCGCCAACGATTACCTCGCCAAGCCGATCGACGTCGACCGGCTGGTGTCGCTGTGCCGGGTGTGGATCCGCAAGTGACGACTGGCGCCGCCGCGAAGTCGGCGGTCGACGCGGACAGCTTGTTCGAGATCGAGTTGCGCCTGCTGCTGGAGGCGGTGTTCCTGCGCTACCAGGTGGACTTCCGGCGCTACGCGCCGAGCTCGCTGCGCCGGCGGGTGCAGCACGCCATGTCGCAGCTCGGCGTCGACCGTCTGGCGGTGCTGCAGGAGCGTGTGCTGCGCGACCCCGCGCTGTTCACGCGGCTGCTGCAGTACCTGACGGTTCAGTTCAGCGAGATGTTCCGCGATCCTGAACATTTCCTCGCGCTGCGGCGCCAGGCCGTGCCGTACCTGCTGACCTACCCGTCCGTGAAGGTGTGGGTCGCCGGCTGTTCGGACGGCGAGGAGGTCTGGTCGCTCGCCATCCTGCTGCGCGAGGAAGGCCTGCTCGAGCGCACGCTGATCTACGCCACCGACATCAGCCCGCAGGCGCTGCGGCGCGCCGAGGCGGGCATCTACGGGCTCGACCGCGCCGCCGCGTTCAGCCGCAACTACGCTGCGGCGGGCGGGCGGGCGTCGCTCGCCGAGTATTTCAGCGAGGGCTACGGCGGCATCGTCTTCGACCGTTCGCTGCGGCGCCACATGGTCTTCGCCGACCACAGCCTGGCGACCGATGCGGTGTTCTCCGAGGTGCACATGGTGTCGTGCCGCAACGTGCTGATCTACTTCGACGGCGCGCTGCAGGACCGTGCGGTCGGGCTGTTCCGCGACGCGCTGGTGCGGCGTGGCTACCTGGGGCTGGGCAACCGGGAGACGCTGCAGTTCGGCGCCCACGCGGCGGCCTTCGAGCCGGTCGATTCCTCACCCGCGGTGCGCCTGTACCGCAAACGCTGAAGAAGCGCGGCGCGGGCGTTCCGATATATCGTCAGTCAAGGAGGACGATGTGGCAAGGGTCTGGCCCGAGGTCGATGCGGTGGTGATCGGGGCCTCCGCCGGCGGCGTCGAGGCGCTGCTCGCGCTGGTCGGGGCGCTGCCGCCGGCGTTCCCGGTGCCGGTGCTCGTCGTGCTTCACCGTCCGGCGCAGACCGGTCGGGGCGCGACGCTGGCGTCGCTGCTGGCGCGCCGGTGCGCGCTCACGGTGGCCGACGCGCTGGACCACCAGCCGCTGACCGCCGGCCAGGTCGTGCTGGCGCCGGCCGACTACCATCTGCTGGTCGACCCCGGTCCGGTGGCCGCGTTGTCGCTCGACCCACCGGTGCTGTGGTCACGGCCGGCGATCGACCCGCTGTTCGAGACTGCCGCGGCGGTCTTCGGGGCGCGGCTGCTGGCACTGTTGCTGACCGGCGGCAGTGCCGACGGCAGCGCCGGTGCCGAGGCGGTGCGCCGGCACGGCGGTGAACTCTGGGTGCAGGATCCGGCCGAGGCTCAGGTGCCGACGATGCCGCAGGCGGCGCTGCAACGCAGTGGCGCCGACCGCGTCTGCACGATCGATGACATGTGCCGCGCACTCGCCGCGGCGGACACGAGGAGGGTGGCATGACCGACCCGGTGCTGAAGATCCTGGCGGTGGACGACACGCCGCAGAACCTGGTGGCGCTGCGCGCCGTGTTCGATGGCGACCCGTTCGAACTGCTGACCGCCGAGTCGGGCCCGGCGGCGCTCGAGCTGCTGCTGCGGCACGAGTTCGCGCTTGCGCTGCTCGACGTGCAGATGCCGGACATGGACGGCTTCGCCCTGGCGGAGCTGATGCGCGGCGCCGAACGCACGCGGCATGTGCCCATCATCTTCCTGACTGCAGGCGCGCAGGATGAACACCGCAGCTTCCGCGGCTACGAGGCCGGTGCGGTCGACTTCCTCTACAAGCCGCTCGATGCGCGCGTGCTGCGCAGCAAGGTGCAGGTGTTCACCGATCTGCACCGCCAGCGCACGCTGCTGGGACAACGCCTGGAAGCGAACCATCGCCTGCAGCGGTTGAACGCGATGATGCTGTCGGCGCTGTCGCACGACATCCGCACGCCGCTCACCGTGCTGTCGCTGAATGCCGAACTGCTGGTCCGGCGCGGCGATCCGGTCGGTCGCCGGATGAAGGCCGCTACCGCGATGCTCGCGCTGCAGGTCGAACACCTCGTCAACCTCGCCCAGCGACCCGACGAGGAGCTGCGGGCCGAACCCGTGCTCGGCAGCGTCGGTGAGCTGGTGCGCGCGCGCATCGCGGCGCCGGCCAACCTGGCGTTGGTGGCCGTGCCGGTGGAGTTCACGCTGGAAGGCGACGACCGCGCGATGTTCGACCCCGCGCTGCTCGCGCAGGCAGTCGATCAGCTGCTGCTGCAGGCGGCAGTGCATGCCGGCGAGGGTCCGGTGCGCATAACGATCTCCGGCCAGGGCCAGCGCTCGGTTCAGGTGCGACTGAGCTTCGACGCCGTGCCGTCGGCGTCCGCGGTCCAGCACTTGTTCGGAGGGGGACCACCGCAGCCCGGGCTCGCGATGCCCCGCGTCGGGCCCGGCCTGATGCAGGCCGAACGGCTCGCGCGAGCGCACGGCGGCTCACTCATCGGGCGGGCGAAGGAACGCGAGGGCACCTTGTTCGAGTTGATACTGCCGCGCGCCCCGCTCGACGACTGAAGCGCCCGAGCGTGCCGCGGCCGCGGTGTGCGGCCGCGCATCGACGATGAACACCGTGCTTCGCACCAGGTCGTGCAAGCGCACCGGGCCCGGCGGCCGGACCCGCTCGGCCGCCGCCTCCCGCGCGTGGGCCCGCGCCAGCGCGGCGTCGTCGCGGCACAGCACGAAGCGGTGCCGCAGCGTGCCGCAGCGCAGCTCGACCGTGGCTTCGTCCCAATGCGGGGGCAGGCACGGCGCCAGCGTGACCTCGCCGCGCGCGACGACGATGCCGCACAGCGACTCGACCGCCGCGTGCAGCAGCCAGCCCGCTGCGCCGGTGTACCAGCTCCAGCCGCCGCGCCCGATGTGCGGCGCGACGGTGTAGACGTCGCCGGCGAGCACATAGGGTTCGATCGCGTATCTCGCGCCGCGCTCCGGGTCGCGCCAGCGGTGCGCCGGGCTGATCGCCTCGAAGCAGTGCCACGCGTCCTCGGCCCGGCCGAGCCGCGCGAAGGCCATCATCCCCCACACCGCGGCGTGGTTGTACTGGCCACCGTTCTCGCGCACGCCCGGCGGGTAGGCCTGGATGTAGCCCGCGCTCGGCGTCGCGTGCTGCAGCGGCGGCGTCAGCAGCGGCAGCAGCGCGTGTTCGGCGTCGAACAGCTCGCTGCGCACCGAGGCCATCGCAGTGGCCGCGCGCTGCGGGTCACCGGCGCCGCTGAGCACCGCAAACGCCTGCGCGATGAGGTCGATGCGGGCCTCGGCGTTGGCGGCGCTGCCCAGTGGCGTGCCGTCGTCGAAGAACGCACGCCGGTACCACCGACCGTCCCAGCCGGCAGTGTCGAGCGCCGCGACCCAGCCCTGGCGCGCCGTGGTCCAGGCCTGCACGCGGGCGTCGTCGCCGCGCGCCGCCGCCAGCGGCAGGTAACGCTGCACGACATCGCACAGGAACCAGCCGAGCCAGACCGATTCACCCCGCCCTTCGTGGCCGATGCGGTTCATGCCGTCGTTCCAGTCGCCGGTGCCCATCAGCGGCAGGCCGTGGGCGCCGGTGCGCAGGCTGTGGTCGATGGCGCGCGCGCCGTGTTCGTACAGCGAGTGGGCGTCGCCCTGCGGCTGGGGTGTTTCGTACAGGTCCTCGCGCCCTGGCGGCACCGCGCCGCCGGCAAGGAACGGCAGCGTCTCGTCGAGCAGCGTGGTGTCAGCGCTGCGCTCGGCGTACAGCGCCAGCGCGAGCGGCAGCCACAGCAGGTCGTCGGAGAAATGAGTGCGCACGCCGGCGCCACCGGGTTCGTGCCACCAGTGCTGCACGTCGCCCTCCGGAAACTGGCGGGCGGCATGGCGGCGGATCTGCTGCGCCAGCAGCGAGGGGTCGTGGGCGACGAGGTTCATCGCGTCCTGCAGCTGGTCGCGGAAACCATAAGCGCCGCCCGCCTGGTAAAAACCGGCCCGCGCCCACAGGCGGCTTGCGACCGTCTGGTACGGCAGCCAGTGGTTCACGAGGGCGTCGAACAACGGGTCGGGCGTCGCGACGCGCACGCTGCCCAGCCGCTCGGGCCACTGCGCGCGCTGTCGCTGCAGCCGGGCCACCGGGTCGACCGAGAGGGCCTGCGCCGCGGCGTCGAGCGCCGCCGAGGACCGGGTCGCGTGACCGAGCAGCAGGGTCGGCCCGACCACCGCACCCGGCGCCAGCGTCACGATGCAGGCGACCGCACCGCACGGGTCGAGCCCGAGCCCGGCGCGGCGTCCGAGTGCCGTCGGCAACACCGGGTGGCCCGCGGCGTCGAAGAACTCGCGCCGGTCGCAGGTCCAGCCGTCCGGCCGCGTGCCGTCCTGCAAGCGCCACGCGAGAAACGCGGTGCTGTCACCAAACCCACCGGTCGGGTCGATCTGGGTCGCCAGCAGCACGCGGGCCCGGGGTGGCGCCGGCAGGCCGACGCCGCGCGGGCCGAGCGGCAGCGTTTCGGCCCGCGTGTCCACGCTCTGGCGCTCGAAGCGCGCACCACCGAGCTGCCATTCGACCAGCGCCACCAGCCGCAGCGAGCGCGCGCGCTCGCCGCCGTTCTCGATCGACAGCTGCAGCTGGCGCACCGGCAGCTCGGCGTCGACGCACCAGGTCAGCGTGACCTCCAGTCCGGCGACGCGCTGCTGCATGCGCGTGAAGCCGATGCCGTGCGTCAGCGTCTTGCGGCCGTCGCCCGGCGTGCGGGCGAGCGGCCAGACCTCGTCGCGATCGACGTCGTGCAGCAGCAGCCATTCGCCCGGAGGGTCGGCCAGCGGATCGTTGGACCACGGCGTCAGCGCATGCATGCGGCTGTTCTGGGCCCAGGTCATGCCGGACCCTGTCTCCGACACCAGCATCCCGAACTGCGGGTTCGCGAGCACGTTGACCCAAGGGCGTGACGGGGCGCGAGCCGTGTCGATGTCCGCCACGAATCGGCCGTCGGCAGCGTCGAAGCGTCCCGCCGGGGCGGTGCGCGCCTGGGCCCCGAGCGCGAGCCTCGGCACAGGCAAGCGGCGCTGCGGCTCCTGGGCGGCGGCGGTCTGTGGTTCGGCCTCGGCCTCGGTGCGCTTGCCGGCGTCCGCCGGCGGCGCCGCAGCGGTCGCGTCGGGCTGCCAGTCGGCCAGTAGTCGCTCGAGCTGCTGGGCCAGCGTGCGGCCGTCGGCCATCAGACGCACCCGCGCCAGCAGCGTCAGCGTCTCGCGCTCGGCCTGGCCCAGTTCGGCCAGCACCAGCAGCACGAACTGGCCGCGCTGCGCGTTCGACCAGTGCGGCTCGACCTGCG
>JBDTUO010000033.1:0-15125 GCA_040007675.1 Rubrivivax sp. | reverse complement strand
GCGCCTCGGAATTCTCGCCCCACGCCGAGGGCGGCAGGCCCTCGCGCACGGCCAGCGTGTCGGGCCGGGCGTCGCCAGGCAGGCGGGACTTCGGCAGGCTCACGGTCGGTCCTCCGCCCCCTGCAGCGCCAGACGCGACCGGCTCGGGTCCTCTTCCTCCTCGGGCTGCGAGCGGCGCTGGGCCTCGATCGCCTCGAAGTCGGCGGCGCTGACGTCACCGGTGACGTAGTGGCCGTCGAAGCAGGAGGCCTCGAAGCCGTCGATCTTCGGGTTCAGCGCGCGCACGATGCGCTTCATCGCGTCGACGTCCTGGTAGATCAGCGCATCGGCGCCGATGTACTGGCGGATTTCCTCGACGCTGCGTCCGTGCGCGATGAGCTCTTCGCGCGTCGGCATGTCGATGCCGTAGACGTTCGGGAAGCGCACCGGCGGCGCCGCTGACGCCAGGTAGACCTTCTTCGCCCCGGCCTCGCGCGCCATCGCGACGATCTCCTTGCTCGTCGTGCCACGCACGATCGAGTCGTCGACCAGCAACACGTTGCGGTCGGCGAACTCCACGCCGATCGCGTTCAGCTTCTGACGCACGCTCTTCTTGCGCACCGCCTGCCCCGGCATGATGAAGGTGCGGCCCACGTAGCGGTTCTTCACGAAACCCTCGCGGTACGGCTTGCCGATCTTCTGCGCCAGTTGCATCGCACTCGGTCGGCTCGACTCGGGGATCGGGATCACGACGTCGATCGCCGACGGCGGGATGGTCGAGATCACGCGCTGCGCCAGCGTCTCGCCGAGGTTCAGACGCGCCTGGTAGACCGAGATGCCGTCCATCACCGAATCAGGCCGCGCGAGGTAGACGAACTCGAACATGCATGGGTAGAGTTTCGGATCGGCGGCGCATTGGCGCGCATGCACGCGGCCGTCGAGATCGACGAACACCGCCTCGCCCGGGGCGACGTCGCGTGCCACCTGGTGCCCGGTGCCCTCCACCGCGACCGTCTCGCTGGCCACGATGACCTCCTGCGCACCGTCGGCGCCGCGGCCGGTGCTGAGGCACAGCGGCCGGATGCCGAACGGATCGCGGAACGCCAGCAGGCCATGGCCTGCGATCAGCGCGATCACCGCGTAGGAGCCGCGGATGCGCCGCTGCACCGCGGCCACTGCGCGGAACACCGCGTCGGGGGTCAGCGGCATGCCACGTGCAGCGGCGTCCAGCTCGTGCGCCAGCACGTTGATCAACACCTCGGTGTCGCTGTCGGTGTTGATGTGGCGGCGATCGACGTCGATCAGCTGCTGCCTCAGCACCGACGCGTTGGTCAGGTTGCCGTTGTGCACCAGCACGATCCCGAACGGTGCGTTGACGTAGAACGGCTGCGCCTCTTCTTCGCTGTACGCGCTGCCGGCGGTCGGGTAGCGGCATTGGCCGAGGCCCACGTTGCCGGGCAAGCCGCGCATGTTGCGGGTGCGAAACACGTCGCGCACCATGCCGCGCGCCTTGTGCATGAAGCACTTCGTGCCCTGCATCGTGACGATGCCCGCCGCATCCTGCCCACGGTGCTGCAGCAGCAGCAGCGCGTCGTAGATCAGCTGGTTGACGGGTTCCTTGGAGATGACGCCGACGATGCCGCACATGGTGTATTCAAGTCCCGATTCCGGTGGCGATCCAGCGTTGCGCCTGACCCGGCAGCCACGGCTGCAAGGCGTCGAGCATGGCGTCGAGCACCGCCGCCCCGCGCGATTCGCGCCACAGGGCCGATTGTGCCGCCGGACCCCATCGCACCAGCGTCGCCAGGGCCAGCAGCAGCACGGCGGCACGCAATGCGCCGAACACTGCACCCCCCGCACGGTCCACCAGCGACAGCGGCGTCGCATGCATCAGCCGGCGCAGCAGCCGTGCCAGCAGTCCCCACACGATCAGGACGGCGACGAAGACGATGACGTAGGCCAGCGCCAGCCGCAGCAGGGAGTCCGGCGTGCCGACCGGCAGCCACGGCGTCACCGCACCCGCCGCCGCCCGGGCCGCGAGGTAGGCGACCACCCAGCCCGCGAGCCCCATCAATTCGAACACGAGGCCACGCCAGATCCCGATCAGGACCGACAGCAGCAGCACGAGGGCGATGCCGAGGTCCAGCGCCGGCCAGTTGACGGTCACTGCGTCATCACCGTCGCCGCGAGCCCCGCCTTTTTCAGCTGCACCAGCGCGGCGTCGGCCTGCTCGCGCTGCTCGAACGGACCGATGCGCACGCGCGTGCGGTCACCGGCGGCCAGGTGCACGACCTGCGTGTAGGTCTTGAGGCCGAGACGCTCGACCTTCGCGCGCACGTCGCGCACCGCACTGGCGTCGGCGAAGGCGCCGACCTGGACCACGAAACGCGTCGCACCGGCCGGCGCCGCCGTCTTGCCTTCGAGCAAGGCCTTGGCCCGCGCGCCGTCGGTGGCCGGGGCGGCGGGGGCCGCTGACGGCGTCGCCGTCGGACGAGCCGGTGCCGGTGCCGGTGCCGGTGCCGGTGGCGGCGGGGGAACGGCGCGTTCGGCGGCGGTCGGCACCGGTTCGCGCGGCGCCTCGCGCGGTGGGGCTTCGGTCTCGCGCGGGGCCAGCTCGGCGGGCGTCGGCAGCGCGTCGGCCGGCTGCGGGGTGGCGGTCGCGGCAGCCGCCGGCTCGGCGGTCGTCGTCGGGGCCTCGGCGCGCTCGATCCGGCCGGAGCGGCTTGCCCCGCCACCAGATGGCGGCACGACCAGCGGCGGCAGACCGTCCTTGCGCGGAAGCTCGATCGGCAGGTCGACCGGGATCGGGCGCGGCTCGGTCTCGAACAGCAGCGGGAAGGCGACCACGCCGATCCCCAGCAACACGACGGCGCCGATCAGGCGGCGCCGGGCGCGCGCGCGTGCCTCGGCGACGGGTGCCTCGGCACCCGCGGCGCCGGCCGGGCGGGCGGCACCCCGGGCGGGGGCGTTCGCGGCAGCGGGCGCCCGGCGGCGGAAGAACGAGAGCAAGTCCATGCGGGCGGGAACTCGGGCGGCGGGCAGCGCGCCGAAGCGCGCGTGGCGATCGCCCGTCAGCCGGCCGCTGGCGACGCGGGCGGGCCCGCGACCCGCGGCAGCCCGGCCGCCAGCACGCCGCCGACGGTGTAGAACGATCCGAAGACGACGATTCTATCCGTCGGGTGCGAGGCATCGAAGGCCGCGCGCAGCGCGGCCGACGGGTCGGCGTGGGTCGACGTGTCGACGCGCCGCCCGGGGGTCGCCGGTCGCTCGATGGCGTCGAGTTCTGCGGCGCGCGCGGCGCGCGCGGTCGGCAGGTCGCAGAAGTGCCAGTGATCGACCAGCGGCTGCAGGCGGGCGATCAGCTCCGGCAACGCCTTGTCGCGCATCGCACCGAACACGGCCCGCGTGCGCGGGAAGAAACCCATCGCGTCGAGGTTCTGCGCCAGCACGGCGACCGCCTGCGCGTTGTGCGCGACGTCCAGCACGATCACCGGCTGGCCCGGCACGATCTGGAAGCGACCGGGAAGCTGCACCAGCGCCAGCCCCTGGCGCACCGCCTGCGCCGTGATCGGCAGCCGATCGCGCAGCACCTCGAGCGCCGCGATCGCCGCGCTCGCGTTGAGCAGCTGGTTGACCCCGCGCAGCGCCGGGTAGGCCAGCCCCGCGTAGCGGCGCCCGCGCCCGCTCCAGCGCCACTGCTGTCGATCGCCGGCGTGGTGGAAGTCGCGCCCGGCGAGCCGCACGTCGGCGCCGATCGCCGCAGCGTACGCGAGCACGCTTTCCGGGGGCAGCGGGTCGCCGATGATCGCCGGCCGGCCGGGCCGCATGACATGCGCCTTCTCGCGCCCGATCGCCTCGCGGTCGGTGCCGAGGTACTCGACGTGGTCGACGTCGACGCTGGTGATCACCGAGACATCGGCGTCGATGACGTTGACCGCGTCCAGCCGCCCCCCCAGGCCGACCTCAAGGATCACGAGGTCCAGCGGCGCCTGGCTCAGCGCGCGCAGGATCGCCAGCGTCGTGAACTCGAAGTAGGTCAGCGTGACGCCCTGGCGCGCCTGCTCGACCGCCTCGAAGTGCGGTACGAGGGCGGCGGCTTCGAGCGGCACACCGCCGATGCGGCAGCGTTCCTCGAAATGCACGAGGTGCGGTTTGCTGTACAGGCCTACCCGCCAGCCGCCCTGCAGCGCGATCGATTCCGCCAGCGCGCAGGTCGAGCCCTTGCCGTTCGTGCCGGCGACGACGATCACCGCGGCATCGTCGAAGCGGATGCCGAGCCGCTGCTGCACCGCGCGCACGCGGTCCAGGCCGAGTTCGATCGCAGTCGGATGCAGCCGCTCGCAGTGTGCGAGCCAGTCCGCCAGCGTGCGGGCCGCGCCGGGCATCAACGAAGTTGGGCTGCGCGCGGCGCGCGTCAGGCGACGGCGTCGGCGCTCTGGCGTTGCAGCTGCGCCAGCAGTCGGGCCACCGTCGGCCGCAGCTGGCGGCGGTCGACGATCATGTCGAGCGCGCCCTTGGACTTCAGGAACTCGGCCCGCTGGAAACCCTCGGGCAGCTTCTCGCGCACCGTGTTCTCGATCACGCGCGGACCGGCAAATCCGATCAGTGCATGCGGCTCGGCGATCACGACGTCGCCCATGAACGCGAAGCTCGCCGACACGCCACCCATGGTCGGATCGGTCAGCACGCTGATGTACGGCAGCCGCGCCTTCGCCAGCCGGGTCAGCGACGCGTTGGTCTTGGCCATCTGCAGCAGGCTCAGCAAGCCCTCCTGCATGCGCGCGCCGCCGGTCGCCGCGAAGCTGACGAACGGGATCTTCTGCTCGATCGCATTCTCGACCCCGCGCACGAACCGTTCGCCGACCACCGAGCCCATCGAGCCGCCCATGAAGTCGAACTCGAAGCAGGCCGCAACCAGCGGCACGCTCATCACCGCGCCGCCCAGCACGACCAGCGCATCGGTCTCGCCGGTGGCCTCGAGCGCGCCCTTCAGCCGCTCGGGGTACTTCTTGCTGTCCTTGAACTTCAGCGCATCGACCGGGATCACCTCCTGGCCGATCTCCCAGCGCCCCTCGGCATCGAGAAAGGCATCGAGCCGCGCGCGGGCACCGATGCGGTGGTGGTGCGCACACTTCGGGCAGACGTTGATGTTGCCCTCGAGGTCGGTCTTGTAGAGCACCGTCTCGCAGGCCGGGCATTTGATCCACAGCCCTTCGGGCACGCTGCGCCGGTCGGGTGACGCATTCGACTGCATCTTCGTCGGCAGCAGCTTCTCGAGCCAGCTCATGCGTTCACTCCTCTTTCCTGCACCCCGGCGTCGAGCGCCCGCCGGATCTCCGCCATGAAGTCGCGCGCCGCGGCGGCGACGCCCTCACGCGGCGCCGCTCCCAGGATCTGCACGAGGCGGCTGCCGATCACGACCGCGTCGGCCACCGCGCCGACCGCACGCGCGGTCGCGGCGTCGCGGATGCCGAAGCCCACGCCCACCGGCAACGGCACCCCGGCCCGGATGCGCGGCAGCATGCGGGCCACCGCGTCCGTGTCGAGGTGGCCGGCACCGGTCACGCCCTTCAGCGAGACATAGTACACATAGCCGCGCGCAACGCGGCCCACCTGCGCGATGCGCTCGTCGGTCGAGGTCGGCGCGAGCAGGAAGATCGGATCGAGGCCGGCGGCGCGCAGGCGCTGCGCGAAATCCTCGCACTCCTCGGGCGGGTAATCGACCACGAGCACGCCGTCGACGCCGGCGGCCGCGGCCTCGCGCACGAAGGCGCCGTCACCGTGGCGCTGGTCGAAACGTTCGATCGGGTTTGCGTAGCCCATCAGCACGACCGGCGTGTGTCCGTCGTCCTGACGGAAGCTGCGCACCATCGCCAGCACCTGCGTCAGGCCGATGCCGCGCGCCAGCGCCCGTTCGCTCGCCTGCTGGATCACGGGGCCGTCGGCCATCGGGTCGGAGAACGGTACGCCGAGCTCGATCACGTCGGCGCCGCCGGCGGCGAGCGCGTGCATGATCTCCGGCGTCGCGTCGGCGAACGGATCGCCGGCGGTCACGTAGGGGATCAGCGCCTTCCGCTGGCGCGCCGCGAGCGCGTCGAAGACGCCTTTCAGCCGGCTCATCGACGCGCTCCCAATGTCGGGCCCTTGACCGTCTGCCCGTGGCACGACGGCCGGCAGTAGAAGTCGGCGCCGGACAGGTCGGCCACGGTGCCGATGTCCTTGTCGCCGCGCCCGGACAGGTTCACGAGCAGATGCTGGTCGGGCCGCATCGTCGCCGCGAGCTTCATCGCGTGGGCGACCGCATGGCTGGACTCGAGCGCCGGGATGATGCCTTCGGTGCGGCACAGGTGATGAAACGCCTGCAGCGCCTCGTCGTCGGTGATGCCGACGTACTCGGCGCGGCCGATGTCCTTCAGGTACGCGTGCTCGGGGCCGACGCCCGGGTAGTCGAGACCGGCGGAGACCGAATGGGTCTCGGTGATCTGGCCGTCGTCGTCCTGCAGCAGGTAGGTGCGGTTGCCGTGCAGCACACCCGGCGAACCGGCCGACAGCGACGCCGCGTGTTTGCCCGAGTCCAGCCCTTGCCCGGCGGCCTCGACCCCGATCAGCCGCACGTTCTCGTGCGGGATGTAGGGGTAGAACAGGCCCATCGCGTTGCTGCCGCCGCCGACGCAGGCGACCAACGCATCGGGCTGGCGCCCGACGCCGATCAGCTCGGGCATCTGGCTCAGGCACTCGTCGCCGATCACGCGCTGGAAGTCGCGCACCATGGTCGGATATGGGTGCGGCCCGGCGACCGTGCCGATGATGTAGAAGGTGTTCTCGACATGGGTGACCCAGTCGCGCAGCGCCTCGTTCAGCGCGTCCTTCAGCGTGCGGCTGCCGGCATCGACCGGCACGACGGTGGCGCCGAGCAGGTGCATGCGGTAGACGTTGGGGCTCTGCCGCTTGATGTCCTCGCTGCCCATGTAGACGACGCACTCCAGGCCATAGCGTGCGCAGATGGTGGCGGTCGCCACCCCGTGCTGGCCGGCGCCGGTCTCGGCGATGACGCGCGGCTTGCCCATGCGGCGCGCCAGCATGGCCTGGCCTATGGTGTTGTTGATCTTGTGCGCGCCGGTGTGGTTGAGGTCTTCGCGCTTGAGGTAGATCTGCGCGCCACCGATCTCGCGGCTGGTGCGCGCCGCGTGGTAGACCGGGCTCGGCCGGCCGACGAAGTGCTTCAGTTCGTGCCTGAACTCGGCCTGGAAGTCGGCATCGTCGCGCGCCGCGGCGTAGGCTGCGTTCAACTCGTCGAGCGCGTGCACCAGCGTCTCGGCGACGAAGCTGCCGCCATAGGGCCCGAAGTGCCCGCGGGCATCGGGCTGTCGATAGTTCAGCATGTAAGGGGTTCTCGATCAGCGCGCCAGCGCGGCGTCGGCGTCGCGCACCGCCTGGCAGAACCGGCGCATCAGCGCGGCATCCTTGATGCCCTGCGCGGATTCGACGCCGGAGCTCACGTCAACGGCCCAGGGCCGCACACGAGCGATGCCATCGGTCACATTGGCAGGATTCAACCCACCAGACAAAACGACCGGAGCGGGCAGACCGGGAGGGATGGCGGACCAATCGAAGACCTTTCCGCCGCCCCCGTAGCCGTCGACATGGGCGTCGAGCAGCAGGCCGGCAGCCTGGGGAAAGCGGGACGCGAAGTCTAGCAAATCGAACCCTGGCGCCATGCGGGCGGCGCGCAGGTAGGGGCGGCCAGCGGCGCCGCAGTCAGCAGCGCTCTCGTCACCATGGAACTGCAGCCACGCGTGCGGCACGGCGTGTACCGCCGCCTGCCGCGCGGCGGCATCGGCATTGACCAGCAGCAGCACCGGCGTCACGAACGGCGGCAGCCGGCGCGCCAGCGCGGCAGCGCGTGCCGGCGTCACCACCCGCGGGCTGGCCGGGTAGAGCACGAAGCCGATTGCGTCGGCCCCGGACGCGACGGCGGCGTCGACGTCGGCCTCGCGCGTCAGGCCGCAGATCTTGATGCGCGTGTGGGGCGGTGAAGGAGTCGCGTTCAGGGCAGCCAGTCCGTCGCCGGCACCTGCTCCGGCAACTCGAAGACCGGATCGTAGTACGGGCCGACGAAGCTGAGGCCATCGGCGGCAAAGGTCGGTGCCGCCGCAGCGCGATCGCGCGCCGCCAGCACCTCGCCGATCCACGCCGGCTCCCGGCGCCCGCTGCCGACCGCGATCAGGCTGCCGACGAGGTTGCGCACCATGTGGTGCAGGAAGGCGTTGGCGTCGAAGTCGAAGCGCCAGTAGGCGCCGTGGCGCGTGATGTCGAGCGAGCGCAAGGTCTTGACCGGACTCCGGGCCTGGCAGGCCGCGGCCCGGAACGCGCTGAAGTCGTGTTCGCCCTGCAACAGCACCGCGGCGGCCTGCATCGCAGCGCCGTCCAGCGGCCAGAAGGTCCAGCCCACGAGGCCGAGTTCCAGTGCCGGGCGCACCGGCGCCGACAGCAGCAGGTAGCGGTAGCGCCGGCCCTTGGCGGAGTTGCGCGCATGAAAATGGGGCGGCACCGGGCGGCACCACTGCACCGCGATGTCGGGCGGCAGGAAACGGTTGCCCGCGCGCACCCACGACGACGGTGCGCGCTCCACCGGAGCGTCGAGGTGCACGACCTGGTTCAGCGCATGCACGCCGGCGTCGGTGCGGCCGGCACAGACGGTGCGCACCGGCACGCCGGCGAATTCCCGGAGCGCCTCTTCCAGCCGATCCTGGACCGTCAGGCCGTCGGCCTGCGACTGCCAGCCGTGGTAGGCGGTGCCGCGGTAGCCGATGCCGAGCGCGAGCCGCTGCTGCGTGGTCGTCGACTCCCGCGTCGGCGCGGCGTCAGCCCAGCCGGGCGAGCATGCCCTGCGCCTTGGACTTCAGCGTGCCCTCGGCCTTGGCAAGCACCTCTTCTAGCAGGTCGCGCGCGCCTTCGAGGTCGCCGATCTGGCGGAACTCCTCGGCCAGCTCGAGCTTGCGCTCCAGCGGGTTGTCGTTCAGGTTGCCGTATTCGGACGTCGACGGCACGTCGTCCGGCGACTTTGACAGTTCGAACTCCGGGAACCGGTCCCCGTCGGACACCTCGGCGGCGGGAATCGCCGGCGGCGCCTCGAGGTCGAAGTCGAGCGACGCCAGTTCGGGCGTCGCCGGAAGCGGGTCGGCCGCCGGGGGCGCGACCGGCCGGGTCGGCTCGTCGGCCGACGGCAGCTCGAAGTCCAGCGCGCCGGCACCGGTGTTCGGCAGGTCGAACGACAGTTCGTCATCCGCCGGCGCGACGCGCGCCCCGGTCGTCATCGCCTCGGTCGGCTCGAGGCCACGCATGGCGGCCGGCGCAGGCCGGGTCGCATCGAGGTCCATGTCGAGGTCGAGGTCGGTCGGCAGTGCCGCGACCTCTGGCGGCAGCGTCGACGCCGGCCGCTGCGTGTGCGCCAGCGTGCTGGCACCGAGCGGTTCGATCATCTTGCCGCCCTGCGTCAGCACCGCGTCGGGTTGGCCACCGGGGCGGTACAGCGCATTGCCGTCGTCGAGCGTGCGGCCCAGTTCCTGCACCCGGGCCCAGTCATCGCCCTCGCCGTGCGTCATCGCGAAGACCTGGGTCGCAAGCAGTTCGAACGCCTTCGAGTCGCGCCGCTTGGCGTAGACCTCGAGCAGCTTGATCCGGATCGCCTGACGGTCCGGCGTCGTTCGCAGCGCCTCCTTCAGGATCTCCTCGGCCTGCAGGTCGCGGCCGTAGGCGAGGTAGACATCGGCTTCGGCCACCGGGTCGACATCACCGATGGCGTCGAGCTGCGACAGCGAATAGCTCATCGAGGACGACGAGCTCGTGCTGTCCTTGGACTCGCGCGTATCGATGCGCTGGCCGCCGCTGGCGCCGAAGAACGAGTCCGGCTGCAGGCGGCTTTCCAGGAACGACGTCTCACCACCGGAAGGCTTGGCGCGGCTGCGCCAGCGGTACAGCCCCAGGCCGGCGAGCAACGCGATCAGCACCCCGGCCAGCGGGAGCACGAGCGGGTTGCCCATCAGCGTGGCGAGCAACCCGGTCTCTTCAGCGGCGACGACGGGCGCCGGCTTCGGGGCCGGAGCCGGCGTTGGAGCCGGCGCCGGAGCAGCCATCGGCGCGGCCGCGACCACGGTCGGTGCGGCCGCATCCACGGTCGTCGCGGGCGCCGGCGCCGGCATCGGTGCGGCGGCGGGCGCGGCACCGGGTCCGGTGCCGATGGCCGTCGGCGCGGCGGTTTCGCCCTGCAATTTCTTCAGCGCCTCGACGTTGCGCGCGAGTTCGGCCACGCGAGCCGCGGCGTCGCGCGTTTCGGTCTGGCGCGACACGCCATCAGCCGCGGCCGAGGCCTGCACGTTGCCCTGCGCCAACTGCAACTTGTCCGGGGTCGGCGCCGCGGCTCGCTGGCGGTCGTCCACCGTCGCTTCGACGCTGCCCGTGGCCTGCCGTGCCGGCGCCGCGGCGGTGGCGACATCGGCACCGCCGGCGGTACCGGCCAGCCGCTGGCGGTAGCTGTTGAAGTCGGCGCTCTGCGCCGTGATGACCCGGCGCGCCTCGCCGGCGTCGACATCGGCGGCGCGGACGCTGCCCGGCACCTCCAACACGGCGCCGGCCTTCAGCCGGTTCATGTTGTCGCCCATGAAGGCGCTCGGGTTGGCGCGGAACAGCGCCACCAGCATCTGGTCGAGCGACACGTTCGACGAGCGCACCCGATCAGCGATGCGGCCCAGCGTATCGCCCTGCTCGACGCGCACCCGGTCGGGCGCGCTGCTGTTGCCGCCCGCGACGGCGGGTGCCGGCATCGGTGCAGGCGCTGGCCGGGGCGTGGCGGCGACCGCCGGTGCGGGCGTGGGCGCCGGCGCGGGCCGCGGAGCCGGGCTGGCGATCGCCGGTGCGGCCGCCATGGCGGGCGGCGCAGTACGCGTCGGCGGATCGAGCAGCAGGGTGTACGAACGCACCAGGCGGCCCGAAGACCAGCTGAGTTCGAGGATGACGTCGAGGAAGGGCTCGACGACCGCGCGGTCGCTGGTCACACGCAGCACCGTGCGGCCGTCGGGCCGGCGCTGCAGCGCGACGCGCGTGCTCGGCAGCACAGCGTTGTAGTCGACCCCGGCACTGCGGTAGGCCTCGCTGCCAGCGACCTTTGCCTGCAGCGAAGACGCCTCTTCCGGGGTCAGCCCGGTGACATCTATCTCTGCCCGCAGCGTCTCACCCAGCGCGGACTGCACGGCCAGACGGCCCAGCCCCAGCGACCAGGCCTGCCCGGCAAACAGCGCCATGGCCGCGACGGCAACGCCCGTTTTCG
This sequence comes from Rubrivivax sp., assembly GCA_040007675.1. Taxonomy (GTDB): domain Bacteria; phylum Pseudomonadota; class Gammaproteobacteria; order Burkholderiales; family Burkholderiaceae_C; genus Rubrivivax. Next base: position 3,820 of record JBDTUO010000033.1, on the reverse strand, counting down.
CGAATCGAGCAGCGTTCAAGGTGCGGTGTTTCAAGGCGTCTCCCAATTCACAGTTCGCCCGGCCCGAACCGTCCGGTATGCCACTCCCGATGGCGCTCGCCGCCGCCACGCGCCGCGTGGCCGCGACGCCTCCGGCGTCACGAGAGCATGGGTGAAAACACAATTACATCAAGCATATAGGGTGCCTAGCTCACCCAAAGCCTGATGATCGGGGCCAGAAATGCTTTGTTTCGGCGAATCCGGCCTGATGTTGCTGTCACACAACGTATCGGCTTGCCGCTGTCAAGGCCTGCGATCACTGCTCGATCAGCAGCCGCAGCGTGCGCCGCAGTGGCTCGGCCGCCCCCCACAACAACTGGTCGCCGACCGTGAAGGCGCCGAGGTACTCGGGACCCAGCGCCAGCTTGCGCACGCGGCCGACCGCAATGTCCATCGTGCCGGTCACGGCCACGGGCGTCAGCTGGCGCACCGTGGCCTCGCGCGTGTTCGGCACCAGCCTCACCCAGGGGTTGTCGTGGGCGATCATCTGTTCCAAGTCGGCCAGAGGCACGTCGCGCTTGAGCTTGATCGTCAATGACTGGCTGTGACAGCGCATCGCGCCTACGCGCACGCAGGTTGAATCGATCGGGGTTGCCGGACTGCCGAAACCCGGTCCGCGGCCCAGGATCTTGTTCGTCTCGGCGCCGCCCTTCCATTCCTCGAGGCTGGTGCCGTCGCCGCGGTCGGCGTCGATCCACGGGATCAGGCTGCCCCCCAGCGGGACGCCGAAGTTGGCCGTCGCTTCGGCCGGCAAACCCTGTTGCGTGGCCAGCACCTGGCGGTCGATGTCCAGGATCGCACTTGCCGGGTCGTCGAGCAGGGGCTTGACCGAGGCGTTCAGCGCCCCGTACTGCGTCAACAATTCGCGCATGTGCTGGGCGCCGCCGCCACTGGCCGCCTGGTAGCTGCTGCAACTCATCCATTCGACCAGATCGGCCTTGAACAGCGCGCCGGCGCCCATCAGCATGCAGCTGACGGTGCAGTTGCCGCCGATGTAGTCGCGCACGCCACGCGCCATCGCGTCGCGGATGAGCGACAGGTTCACCGGGTCGAGCACGATGACGGCGTCGTCGTGCATGCGCAGCGTCTTCGCCGCGTCGATCCAGTGACCGTTCCAGCCCGCCGCGCGCAGCTGCGGGTGCACCGCCTTCGTGTATTCACCGCCCTGCGCGCTGATGATCAGGTCGCAGCGCTGCAGCGCCGCGAGGTCGTGCGCGTCCTGCAGCGTCGTCTCGTTCTTCGTGAACGCAGCAGGTGCGATGCCGCCCGCGTTGCTGGTCGAGAAGAAGAGCGGCTCGATCAGATCGAAGTCGCGCTCGGCCTGCATGCGCTCCAGCAGCACCGATCCGACCATGCCGCGCCAGCCGACCAGACCCACGAGGGGGTTCGCGTTGCGTGCCATCTCAGTCTTGCCTCTTTTTCGTCACTTCCGGGACCCCTGACTCTCCGGCTCGCGTCGCCGGAGTCCTGGAAGGGGCGAGACGATCCGAGCGCGAGCTAGCTCCCGGTAATGGCTTTACCGCTGAGCGCGGCGACGACCGCGTCGCCCATCTCACGCGTGCCGACGCGGCGCGTGCCTTCGCTCCAGATGTCGCCGGTGCGCAGCCCGGCGGCGAGCACGTCCTGCACCGCCCGCTCGATGCGGTCGGCGGCTTCGGGGTGCTGGAGGGTGGTGCGGAGCATCATGGCAGCAGACAAGATTGTAGCCAGCGGGTTCGCCAGGCCCTTGCCGGCGATGTCGGGCGCGCTGCCATGGCTCGGTTCGTACAGCCCTTTGTTGTTCGCGTCCAACGACGCCGACGGCAGCATGCCGATCGAGCCGGTCAGCATGGCGGCTTCGTCCGACAGGATGTCGCCGAACATGTTGCCGGTGACGACGACATCGAGCGCCTTCGGCGCCTTGACGAGCTGCATCGCGGCGTTGTCGACGTACATGTGATCGAGCGTCACGTCGGGGTACTGGGCGTGCACCTCGGTGACGACGTCCTTCCAGAACTGGAAGGTCTCCAGCACGTTGGCCTTGTCGACGCTGGTGACCTTGCCACCGCGCCCGCCGTGGCGGCGGCGCGCGGCCTGAAACGCGACGTGCGCGATGCGTTCGATCTCGGGCCGGCTGTAGCGCATCGTGTCGAAGGCTTCTTCGGCGCCCGGGAAGTGGCCGTCGACCGCGGTGCGGCGCCCGCGCGGCTGGCCGAAGTAGATGTCGCCGGTGAGTTCGCGCACGATCAGCAGGTCCAGCCCGGCGACGAGTTCGGGCTTCAGGCTCGACGCGTGCGTCAGCTGCTCGTAGCAGATCGCCGGCCGCAGGTTGGCGAACAAGCCGAGGTGTTTGCGCAGACCTAGGATTGCCTGCTCCGGCCGCAGCGACCGTTCGAGCGTGTCGTACTTCCAGTCGCCGACAGCGCCGAACAGCACCGCGTCGGCGGCCTGCGCGAGCTTGAGCGTCGCGTCGGGCAGCGGGTGGCCGGACGCCTCGTAGGCCGCACCACCGACCGGCGCCGTTTCCAGTTCGAGCGCGGGCAGCTCCAGCACCTGCAGCACCCGCACGGCTTCGGCGACGATTTCGGTGCCGATGCCGTCACCGGGGAGGATGGCGATCTTCATGACTCGGGGATCTCCTTGCCCGCGAGCCACTGCACCAGGCGGTACTCGCAGGACTTGAACACGATATAGGACGCCATGCTCGCGACGCCGCTCAGCACGATCTCGATCGCCTGCGCGGCACCGCCGTCCATCGCCGCCTGCCAGCCGTGTTCGGCCAGCAGCGCGGCGTTGGCGCGCAGCGCCAAGAACAGGTTCAGCGTGCCGGCGCCGAAAGCCAGAAAAGCGGACACGAGCACGATGAAACACAGCCAGCGGCGGCCGAGCACCTGGCGGCGGAACCAGCCTCGCATCGGCGGCGCGACCGTCGAGGCGAAGGTTCAGCCGCGCGCCGCGAGCCAGGGTCGGCGCGCCAGGCGTTCGGCCTCGAAGGCGCGGATCTGGTCGGCATGCTGCAGCGTCAGGCCGATGTCGTCCAGGCCATTCACGAGGCAGTGTTTGCGAAACGGCTCGACCTCGAAGGAAACCTGCTCGCCGTCGGGCATCACGACCCGCTGCTGCGGCAGGTCAACCGTCAGCCGGTAACCGGGGAACGCCGCGACGGCGTCGAACAGACGATCGATCTGCGGCGCCGACAGCACGATCGGCAGCACGCCGTTCTTGAAGCAGTTGTTGAAGAAGATGTCGGCGTAGCTGGGTGCGATCAGCGCCCGGAAGCCGTACTGCTGCAGCGCCCACGGCGCGTGTTCGCGGCTCGAGCCGCAGCCGAAGTTGCGCCGCGCCAGCAGGATCGATGCGCCCTGGTAACGCGGCTGGTTCAGCACGAAGTCCGGGTTCGGACGGCGCACTGCGGGGTCTTGGCCCGGCTCGCCCTTGTCGAGGTAGCGCCAGGCGTCGAACAGGTTCGGGCCGAAGCCGGTGCGCAGGATCGACTTCAGGAACTGCTTCGGGATGATCGCGTCGGTGTCGACGTTCTCGCGGTCGAGCGGGGCGACGAGGCCGGTGTGCACGGTGAACGGGGTCATGGAACTCGCTCCTGTCGGTCAGGCCAGACGGCTGACGTCGACGAAGTGGCCGTGCAGCGCCGCCGCGGCCGCCATCGCCGGGCTGACGAGGTGGGTGCGGCCGCCGGCGCCCTGCCGGCCTTCGAAGTTGCGGTTGCTGGTGGAGGCGCAGCGCTCGCCCGGCTCCAGCCGGTCGGCGTTCATCGCCAGGCACATGCTGCAGCCGGGCTCGCGCC
>JBDTUO010000032.1:0-15329 GCA_040007675.1 Rubrivivax sp. | reverse complement strand
CCGTGCACTTGACGGTGTCGCCTTCGGAGATGTGCTCGTACTCGCCCAGGATGACCGCGCCGACCGAGTCGCGCTCGAGGTTCAGCGCCAGGCCGAAGGTCGGCTGGCCGTCCGCCGTGGGCGGGAACTCGAGCATCTCGCCGGCCATCGCGTCGGACAGGCCGTGCACCCGCACGATGCCGTCGGTGACGGACACGACGGTGCCCTGGTTCTTGATGTCCGCCGATGCGGCAAGGCCTTCGATGCGGCTCTTGATCAGCTCGGAAATTTCAGCGGGGTTCAGTTGCATGGTGGTGTTCTCCTGGATTCACGCGCGCGTCGTCGGTCGCCGGTGGCGATCAGGCGGTCAACGCGACCTTCATCTGTTCGAGGCGGGCCTTGACCGAGGTGTCGAGCACCTCGTCGCCGACGACGGCACGGATGCCGCCGATCAATGTGGGTTCGACCGCGACGCGCGCATTCAGCTTGCGGCCGAAGCGACGTTCGAGCGCCGCGACGACGCCCGGCAGCGTGGCGTCGTCGATCGGGAATGCGCTCTCCACCAGCACGTCGGAGACGCCGCTCGTGGCGTTCACCAGTGCGTGGTACTGCGTCGAGATCTCCGGCATCACCGCCAGGCGGCCGTTGTCGAGCACGGTGCGCAGCAGGTTCTGCACCGCCGGCAGCAGCACGACCCCCTGACGGCCGAGCACGTCGGCCACGACGTTGAAGACCAGGTCGCCGTCGACCTTCGGGTTGGCGGCAAACTGACGCAACTGCGGGTCGGACGCCACGCCCGCGAGCGCCGTCACCTGCCGGCTGACGGTGGCGGTGTCGGTGCCGGTCGCCGCCTTGAACAAGGCGTCGGCGTAGGGACGGGCCAGGGTGGCGAGCTCGGCCATGGTCAGAGTTCCGACTGCAGGCGGCTCAGCAGCTCGGCGTGCACGGCGGGGTTGACCTCGCGCCGCAGGATCGCCTCGGCGCCCTTCACGGCCAAGCCGGCGACCTGCTCGCGCAGCGCCTCGCGCGCCTTCATCGATTCCTGCTCGGCTTCGACCTTGGCGGCGGCGACGATCTTGGCGCCTTCGGAGCTGGCCCGGCCCTTGGCCTCCTCGATCATCTGCTGACCCAGGCGCTCGGCATCGGCCAGGCGCTTGGCCGCGTCGTCGCGTGCGGCGGAGAGCTGCTCCTCGACACGCTTGTTGGCCTGCGCGAGCTCGGCCTTGGCCTTGTCGGCGGCCGACAGGCCGTCGGCGATCTTGCGCGCGCGCTCGTCGAGCGCGGCGGTGAGCGGAGGCCAGATGTATTTCATCGTGAACCCGATCAGGATCAGGAACACGATCATCTGGATGATCAGGGTGCTGGTGATGTTCACGGCAGGGCCTCAAATCGCAGTGGACAGCGCGCCGGCCCGGCGCTCGGCCGGGGCGGGCACGGCCTGTGACGGCGCTGGATTACTTGGGCAGGTTCGCCAGCTGGGCCAGGAACGGGTTCGCGGTGGTGAACCACAGCGCGATGCCGACGCCGATGATGAACGAGGCGTCGATCAGGCCCAGCAGCAGGAAGACCTTGGTCTGCAGCTCGCCCATCAGTTCCGGCTGGCGCGCGGCCGACTCGAGGTACTTGCTGGCCATGATGCCGACGCCGACGCAGGCACCGAGCGCGCCCAGACCGATGATCAGGCCGACACCGACGGCAACGAGTCCGATGAGTTCCATTTTTCAGTTCCTTGAAACGAGAGTTGACAACACGAGAGAGAGTGACGATCAGTGATCGGCGAGGGAGAAAACGAGCAACGAGGTCAGTGCGAGTCGTGCGCCTGCCCGATGTAGACGAGCGTCAGCATCATGAAGACGTAGGCCTGCAGAATGATGATCAGGATGTGGAAGATGGCCCACACGGTGCCCGAGACGATGTGCAGCGCCGCGAGCACGAAGCCGCCCAGCGTCAACGTGAAGGCACCGCCGAGCAGCGCGATGAGCAGGAAGATCAGCTCGCCGGCGTACATGTTGCCGTACAGCCGCATGCCGTGCGACACCGTCTTCGACACGAACTCCAGCAACTGCATCGCGAAGTTGGCCACCGACAGCAGCAGGAAGCCGATCCAGCTCAGCGGGTTGGCACTCAGCTTGACGGCGCCGAATGGGGCGGCGATCAGCTCGTGCGCCCAGCCACCGATGCCCTTGATCTTGACGTTGTAGATCAGGCAGGCGATCAGCACCGCCAGCGACAGGCCGAGCGTGACCGAGAGGTCGGCCGTCGGCACGACGCGCAGATAGGCGTGATGCGGATCCTGGCCGGCGGCGCCGTAGGCCAGACCCCACAGCCACGGCAGCAGGTCGACCGGCAGCAGGTCCATCGCGTTGAGCAGGATGATCCAGACGAACACCGTCAGCGCCATCGGCGCGACCAGCTTGCGGCTCCTGGCGTTGTGCACGATGCCCTTGGCCTGGTCCTCGACCATCTCGACCAGCATCTCGACCGCGGCCTGGAAGCGCCCCGGCACGCCGGGGGTGGCCTTGCGCGCCGCCAGCCACATCAGCCCGCAGCCGATCAGCCCGAGCACGATGGAGAAGAAGACCGAATCGAAGTGAACGACCGACATGTCCACCAGCGCCGCCGGCTCGGCGTTGCGCAGGTGCGTCAGGTGGTGGACGATGTAGTCGCCAGCGCTTTGGGCGTTTTCTTCGGCTGCCATCTTTGTTCGTCGAATCTCAAAAAGACCCTGGGGTCAGACCTGTCGCCCGCGCCACACGAGCGCAAACGCGTACACCGACAGGCACACCGTCAGGCTCGCCAGCAGCGCCGGCCAGTGCAACGGTTGCACCCACCTCGGCGCCGATACCAGGATCGCCACCGAGGCCATTACCTTCACCGACTCCCACAGCATGACGCTGACGGCCGAAACCGCGGGTGACATGCGGCTGAGCCGGCTGGTCGTGCCACGCGCCATCAAGGCACCCGGGACCACCACCGCGGCGGCGCCGAAGAGCGCCGACCACGCCCCCTCCCACGTCGCCGTGAGCAGCCCGGCAAGCAGGGCCGCCACGACACCGACCGCGGCCTGCGCCGCGACCACCCGCCACGGCGACACCGAACCGAAGCGGCCGCTGAGGGCCTGCACCTGCTCGCGCGTCAGCCGCGGGACGGGGCGCTCTGCCGCTGCGTCCTCTTCGGCCCAGCGGTCCATGCGTTCGCGGTGGATCATCTGGACAATTGAGGGTTCGCGCTTGGCAAAGCCCATCGATTATACGTGCAAACCCGGGGCCTTTAAACCGGCCCATGGTGCGCCGCGCTGCACCTGCGATGATGCCGCCATGTCACGCCCATTGACTGCCGCGGCCGGCACCGCTGTCGCGACGAGCCCACGCAGCGCGATCGGCCACACGCGCATCGCCCGCGGCGCCCGGCGGCTGGCGTCGTTGCTGCTGGCGGCGCTGCCGATGCTGGTGGCCGCCCAGACCGAGGTCGTCACGACGCCGCAGGTGCGCGCCGAGCTCGTCGCCGATGCGCCCGAGGGCATCGCGGCGGGCCAGCCGGTCTCGCTCGGGCTGCTGATCCGCCACCAGCCGAAGTGGCACACGTACTGGAAGAACCCGGGCGACTCCGGCCTGCCGACGCTGCTCGAGTGGCAGTTGCCCGCGGGCGTGACGGCCGGCCCGATCGAGTGGCCGACGCCGACCAAGCTTGCGGTCGGCCCGCTGCTGAACTACGGCTACGAGGGTGAACTGCTGCTGCCGGTGACGCTGACCGTGCCGGCCGGCTTCGCGGCGCCGACGCTCAGCGTCAAGCTGCACGCCGAGTGGCTGGTCTGCAAGGATGTCTGCATCCCGGAGTCGGGCGATTTCACGCTGGAGGTGCCGACGCAGGCGGCCACCGCGCTGCACCGCGCAGCGTTCGCCGCCGCGCGCGGCGAGGCCCGCGTCGGCGAGCACGCGCTGACGCTGCGCGCCGACGGCCTGCCGCCGGCCTGGCGCGGCAAGGCCGTCGCCTTCTTCCCCGAGACCCCCGGCGTGATCCAGAACGCGGCGCAGCCCGCGACACGCTGGGACGGCGCGACCTGGGTCGCCGAGGTCGCCCTCGACCCGCAGCGCAGCGAAAGCCCGAGCGCGCTGCCAGCCGTCTTGACGACCCCCGAGGCGCCGACCGGCGTCGCGCTGACGCTGGCCGTGGCGGGTGCGTGGCCCGCGGTGGTTGCGCCGCCTGCGCTGCCCGCGGTCGAGCCGGCAGCGGCGGCCGGCACGGTGACGCCCACCACGGCCGTGGTCCCGCTGGCCCCGGCCGCGCCGCCGATCGGCTTCGTGCTGGCACTGGTCTTCGGGCTGCTCGGCGGCGCGCTGCTGAACCTGATGCCCTGCGTGTTTCCGGTGCTGTCGCTGAAGGTGCTCGGATTTGCACGCCACGCCGGCGAGCGCCGCATGCTGCTGGCCGGCGGCCTGGCCTACACCGCCGGCGTCGTGCTCTCCTTCGTCGCACTGGCGGCGCTGATGCTGGCGCTGCGCGCGGGCGGCGAACAGCTCGGCTGGGGTTTCCAGATGCAGTCGCCGACCGTCGTCGCGCTGCTGGCGGCGCTGTTCACGCTGATCGGGCTGAACCTGGCGGGCGTGTTCGAGTTCGGCAGCGTGCTGCCTGACCGCCTCGCGAGCGCGCAGCTGCGCCACCCGTTGCTCGACTCGGCGCTGACCGGCGTGCTCGCGGTGGCCATTGCCGCGCCGTGCACCGCGCCGTTCATGGGGGCGTCGCTCGGCCTTGCGGTGACGCTGCCGACGGCCCAGGCGCTCGCCGTCTTCGCCGCGGTCGGCGTCGGCATGGCGCTGCCCTACCTGGCCGCGAGCGCATGGCCGGCGCTGGCGAGCGCGCTGCCGCGGCCCGGCGCCTGGATGGTGACCTTCAAGGGCTTGATGGCGTTCCCGATGTTCGCCACCGTCGTCTGGCTGATCTGGGTGCTCGGCCAGCAGGTCGGCATCGACGGCGCGGCGGCCCTGCTCGGCACGCTGGTCGCGCTCGCGTTCGCCGTCTGGGCGCTGGGTGCGCCGGGCCATTCGCGGCGCGCGCGCACGGTGCTCGGCGGCGTCGGCGTGCTGCTGCTGGCCGCGGCGCTGGCGTGGACCGGCCCGGCGCTGCAGGCCGACGCCGCCACGCCGGCAGCGTCGACCGACAGCGCCGCGAGCGCGTCGTCGTCGGCGCGCGTCGCCGAGGCGACAGCCGCGGGCCGGCCGGTGTTCGTCGACTTCACTGCCGCGTGGTGCGTGACCTGTCAGTTCAACAAGCGCACGACGCTCGCACGCGCGGAAGTGCAGGCCGACTTCGCGGCGCGCCGCGTGCTGATGCTGCGCGCCGACTGGACGCGCCGCGACCCGGCGATCACGGCCGAGCTGGCGCGCCTCGGGCGCAGCGGCGTGCCGGTCTATGCGCTGTATGCGCCATACAGTGCCACGCCGGTGCTGCTGCCGGAAGTGCTCAGCGTCGACGCGGTGCACGAGGCGCTGGCCGCGCTCGGCAAGAGCCCGGCCTGAGCGGCGCCAGCGTCGCGCGCCGCGCCTGAAGGGACACGCCGATGAAGACCTCCCCCACCACGACGACCACCACGACGACCACCGCGATCGCCGCCGTGCTCGGCGCCGCCGCGCTGTGGAGCCTGCCCCCACCGGCCACGGCACTCGCGGTCGTCGGCCAGCCGGCGCCGGCCTTCACGGCCACCGATGTCGACGGCCGGCGGGTTTCGCTGGCCGACTTCAAGGGTCGGCACATCTTGCTCGAGTGGGTCAACCCCGGCTGTCCGTACGTGCGAAAGCATTACAGCGCGCGCAACATGCAGGCGACGCAACAGTCGGCGGTCGGCACCGGCGGCGTGGCATGGCTGGCGGCCAATTCGACCCATCCGGACCACGTCGACCACCTGTCGCCGCCGCAGATGGCGCGCTGGATGCAGCAGCAGGGCGGCGCCCCGACCGCCACGCTGATGGACGAGGACGGCAGCGTCGGCCGCGCCTACGGCGCCCGCACCACGCCGCACCTGTTCGTCGTCGACCCGCGCGGCACGCTGGTCTACGCCGGCGCGATCGACGACCGCCCGAGCGCCAACCCGGCCGACATCGCCGGTGCGACCAACCACGTCAAGACCGCTCTCGCGCAGTCGCTCGCCGGCCAGCCGGTGGCGCCGGCGACGACGCGCGCTTACGGCTGCAGCGTCAAGTACGGTGGCGGCTGAGGGATAGCCCCGACGTTCAGCGTCGCGCCGGCAGCGTCGCGTACTGCGCCGCGAGCGCACGGAAGGCGGCCGCCGACGCCGCGGCGTCGAAGTCGGGCCCCAGCTCCTCCGCCAGCAGCGCGGCCACCGCATCGGCCTGCCGCGCCGCCTCGGCGGCGTCGAGGAACAGCAGCCGGCAGCGCCGCGCCAGCACGTCCTCGACGCTGGCGGCGAGTTCGTAGCGCGCCGCGAAGCGCACCATCGCCTCGCTCAGGCCGCCGCGTCCTGACTCCGCGTCGCGCCACAGCCAGCGCTCGGCGCCGGGCAGCGTGTGCAAGGTCGCCACCTCGCTGCCGTAGAGGTGCTCGCCCGGCGGTTCGCCGAGCGGCCGACCGGGGGCGGCGCCGAGCAGCGGCAGCCGCTCGGTCACGCCGGAAGGGCGCGCCGGCAGCAGGCCACGCGCCATCGCGCGCTCGAGCACGTCCTCGGCCATCGCGCGATAGGTCGTCCATTTGCCACCGGTGACGGTGACGAGCCCGCTGCGCGCGACGACGATCGTGTGTTCACGCGACAGCGCCTTGGTGTCCTGCGGGTCGGCGCTGTCGTCGTCGGTCGGCCGCACGAGCGGGCGCATGCCGACCCAGACCGAGCGCACGTCGGCCGCGACCGGCGGCCGGGCGAGGTAGCGCGCGGCCTCGCCGAGGATGAAATCGACTTCCTCCGGCAGCGCGATGGGCTCGACCTGCACCACGTCGCGCGGCGTGTCGGTGGTGCCGAGCACGGTCTTGCCGAGCCAGGGCAGCGCGAACAGCACCCGCCCGTCTGCGGTGTGCGGCACCAGCAGCGCGTGCGTGCCAGGCCAGAACGCACGGTCGACGACCAGGTGCACGCCCTGGCTCGGCGCCACCATCGGCCGGTGCGCCGGCGCGGCGGGGCGGCCCGGGGCGCCGGCATCCAGCGCACGCAGCTGGTCGACCCAGACTCCGGTCGCGTTGACCACGCAGCGGGTGCGCAGCGTGACTGGCGGCGCCTCCAGGGCCAGCGTGTCGCGCACGACGACGCCCGCCACGCGGTCGCCGGCGTGCACCAGGGCGTCGACGCGCGCATGGTTCAGCACCAGCGCGCCGCGCGCCGCCGCGGTGCGAGCGAGCGCCAGCGCCAGCCGGGCGTCGTCGAACTGACCATCCCAGTACTTGACGCCGCCGGTCAGCCCGGCCGGCGCGACGTTCGGCAGCAGCTCGCGCGTGCGGCGCGCGCTCAGGAATTCGGTGCGGCCGAGCCCGCGCGCGCCGGCCAGCGCGTCGTAGGCCTTCAAGCCGATGCCGTAGAAGCCGCGTTCCCACCAGTGGTAGCCCGGCATCACGAACGGCAGCCGCTGCGCCACGTGCGGCGCGTTGGCGAGCATCGCGGCGCGCTCGCGCAGCGCTTCGCGCACGAGGCCGATGTCGCCCTGCGCGAGGTAGCGCACACCACCGTGCGCCAGCTTGGTCGCGCGCGACGACGTTCCCTTCGCGAAGTCGTCGGCCTCGACCAGCGCCACGCGCAGGCCGCGCGCGGCGGCATCGAGCGCCACGCCGGTGCCGGTGGCGCCGCCGCCGACGACGACGAGGTCCCAGTCGGCGGTCTCGCGCAGCCGTGCCCACAGCGCGGCCCGGTGCAGCGGCTCGCCGTTCACGGCCGCGCGAAGTTGACCGGCAGCCCCGGCACGTCGACGCGCAGGCTCAGCACGGCGCCGTCGGGCGGCCCACCACCCGCACCGTCGCTGCGCACGCCGTCGGGACCGCGCGGCGCCGCCGACGTGACGAACAGCGTGCGACCGTCGGCGCCGCCGAAACACGGCATCGTCGGGCAGCGCACCGGCAGCGGCCAGGTGCGCCGCCGCGTGCCGTCGGGCGCGAGCTGCTGCAGGCAGCTGCCGCGGTACATCGCGACCCAGTAGCAACCTTCGGTGTCCACCGCGGCGCCGTCGGGCGCCCCGCCGTAGCCCTCCGGGTTGCCGTCGGCGGCGGGCGGGTCGAACTGGGCGAAGACCCGCCCGTGCGACAGGCTGCCGTCGAGCGGGTCGACGGCAAACGCGCGCACGCGATGCGCGCGCGAGTCCGACCAGTACAGCGTGCGGCCGTCCGGGCTCCAGGCGAGGCCGTTGGAGGTGGCGACGTCGCCGGCGATGCGCTCGAGCTTGCCGCTCGCGTAGCGGTACAGCGCCGAACGCGCCGGGTCGCGCGGCTCGTGCATCGAACCGACCCAGAACCGGCCCTGCGGATCGGCCTTGCCGTCGTTGAAACGCGCCTCGGCCGGCTCGAACGGCGGCTTGGCCAGGCGCCGCCGCGTGCCGCGTTCGGTGTCGAAATGCCAGAGGCCGTCGCGCTGCGCGAGCAGCAGCCCGCCGCCGAGCATCGGCGCGGCACAACCCGGCTCGCACGGGAGCGACCACTGCGTGTGGGTCGCCGGCGCCGGTTGCCAGCGGTGCAACGCGCAGCCGTCGATGTCGACCCAGTACAGCGCCGCCTCCTCCGGATGCCACAGCGGCGACTCGCCGAGCACCGCGCGCGGCACCGGCAACACCTCGATCGTGGGCGTCGGCCCGGCCGCCACCCGCTGCGCCGGACTCACAGAGGCTGCACCTCGAGCTTCATCCAGGCCTCGAAGTGTTCGCCCGGCAGCAGCGTGCGCAGCCCGTGCGCCGCCGGGTCGGCCATGTGGATCGCGTTGCTGACGTGGCTGACGGGCTCGACGCAGTAATAGTCCTTCAGCGGCGGCGTGAAGACGACCAGGTAGGGCAGCGACGAACTGAGCCGCAGGTGCACCGATTCGTCGCGCAGCCGGGCGTGACCCGGCCAGCCCTCGAAGCAGTGGTCGAAATCCAGGTGCACGAGGTCGGCGTCGATGCCGGACTGTGGCACGCGCCGGGTCGGCAGGCCGGAGGCGTCGGACTCCCAGCGCTCGGTCAGCTCGACGTGCAGCCGGCTGCGGTGGCGCTTCGGGAAATACGGGTGCCAGCCCAGGCCGACCGGCGCCGGGTGGTCGGCGGTATTGCGCAGCGTCAAGCCGACGTTGAGGTGGTCGCCGGCGAGCGCGAACACCTGGCGCGCCTCGAACGGAAACGGCCAGTCGGCGTCGCCCGGGTGCACCAGGTCGAGCACGGCGTCGTCGGCCCGCAACGAGGCCACTGTCCACGGCCGCTGCCAGCCGACGCCGTGCAGCGAGTGCGGGCTGGCGTCGAAGTTCGGCGCCGTCGTGTGGTCCCGGCCCAGCCAGCGGAAGCGCCGGTAGCCGAGCCGGTTCGAGTACGGCAGCAGCGGGTAGCAGCCCGACGGCCGCGACGCCGTCAGCGCCCCGGGCTCGCTGCTGCGCAGCACCGGCAGCGTGTCGTGCCAGAAACCGGCGATGCAGCCGCCGAGGTCGGGCCGCAGCGCCAGCCGCAGCGCGCCGGCGCGCAGTTCGATGCCGGAGGACACGGCGTCGGCGGGGCCGTCGGCGGCAGGAGTCATCGTCATGCGGGGCTCAACCTTTCTGGGCCGACAGCACGGTGCCGTCCGCCAATGTGTGCACGTCGACGTGGTCCGAGCGCCCGCGCAGCCCGCTCAGCGCCGCTTGCGCGCCGTGCATCAGCAGCCCGATGTCGGCGCCGAGCGCGACGAACGTGAAACCGGCCGCGCGATATTGCGCGACCGAACGTGCGTCACCGCCGATGGTGCCGATCGGCATGCCGAGTTCGGCCGCGCGCTGCGCGGCGCGCGTCATGCGCTGCATCACCGCCGGGTGCATCGTCTGGCCGGGATGGCCGAGGGCCGCCGACAGGTCGGCCGGGCCGACGAACAGCGCGTCGACGCCGTCGACTGCGGCGATCGCATCGAGCGCGTCCAGCGCCTCGGGCGTCTCGAGCTGCACGATGACGCCGACCTCGTGCGCCGCGGCCTGCACGTAGTCGGCGCGGGTGCCGTAGCGCGTCGCGCGCGTGTAGTTGGCCATGCCGCGCACGCCGTGCGGCGGGTAGCGGGTCGCGGCGACCGCGGCCGCGGCCTCGCGCGCGTCCTGCACGAACGGGAACAGTAGCGTCACGGCGCCGGCATCGAGCACGCGCTTGACGCCCACCGGTTCGTTCCACGGCACGCGCACGACCGGCTGCATCTTGGTGTTGCCGATCGCCTGCAGCATCTGCACGACGCCGTGCAGTTCGAGCGGGCTGTGCTCCATGTCGATGACGGCGAAGTCGAAGCCCGCGTGGCCGACGGCCTCGGCCACCAGCGGGCTGGCCGACATCAGCCAGGTGCCGATCGGCGGCTGCGCGCCGGCGGCCCGCAGCAGGTGGCGAAACGGATTCATCGCGGCCCTCCTTGATCGCGCAGCAGCAGCCGCAAAGCCGGCGTCACAGCGCCGCCTTCAGGTAGTGTGCGCCCGCGATCGGGTTGTAGTAGTACGGCGGGACCTCGACGAAGCCGAGCGCGGCGTAGAGCCCGCGCGCCGCCTCCATGTCGTCCAGCGTGTCGAGCAGGATCACCGAATGGCCCACCTGGCGCGCGCCGTCCATCAGCGCCTGTGCGATCTGGCGGCCGAGACCGAAACCGCGGAACGCGCGCCGCACGAACAGGCGCTTCATCTCGCAGGCGTTGGCGTGGTCGGCGTCGGGCAGCGGACGGAACGCGCCGCAGCCGGCCAGCGCGCCGTCGACGTAGGCCAGCAGCAGCAGGCCCTCGGGCGCGGCATAGTCGCCCGGCAGCGTCTCGAGTTCCTGCGCGAAGTCCTGGAAGCACAGGTCGACCTCGATCGAGTCCGCGTACTCGCGGAAGATCTCGCGCGTGGCGTCCAGCAGCGCCGGCTGGTCCGGCACGACGAATTGAATCTGGGGGTGGGGGTCCATGCGGGGGCCGCGTGCGCGCAGCCTGGGGCACAGTCTAACTAGCCGGCGAGCACGAGCAACGCGACGACGCCGGCCGCACTCGCCGCCGCCAGCCCGAACGCGAGCCAGCGCGTGTGGCGCCCGTCCGCGCTGGCCGGGGTGCCGGCAGGCAAGGATTTGTCGCCACCGACCATCGCCGCGACCAGCGGCCGGCCGCGCAGCGTGTAGAGCACCACGGCCGCCACATGCATCAACACGAGGCCGATCACCGTCCATTGGCCCCAGCTGTTGTGCCAGGCGGTGGCCGCCAGCCCGGTGGCATTGCTCACGTAACGGTTGAGCGGCCCGACGCTGGCGATCTCGTCGTCGCCGACGAGCCCGGTGCCGACCTGCACCGCCAGCACGATGAGCATCGCGAACACCGACAGCGCACCGAGCGGGCTGTGTCCGACGTCGAGTTGCTCGTGCGGCGCTGCGCGGCCGCGCAGGTAGCGCATCAGCGTGGAGGGCGCATAGACGAAGCGGGCGAAGCGCGACCAGTGGCCGCCGACCAGCCCCCACAGCAGGCGGAACACCAGCAACCCCAGCACGACGTAGCCGCAGCGGAAGTGCCAGGCCATCGCGTTGCCGCCGATCTTTGCCGACACCACGGAGACCACGATGCAGGTGGCGAGCGCCCAATGGAACAGCCGGGTCGGCAGGTCCCACACCCGCACCGCGACCAGGGCGCCCGGGTCGGCCGCCGCAGCGGAGGCTGGAGCAATGTCGGGGCGGGTCATGGCGGGCGGCGAGAGCACTGCGGGCGTCGAGCCACGGACGATAACGCGCTCGGATCACGCCGCGTGAAATGATCGGCGGGGCAGATGCGTATACCCTCCAGGGTGGCCGTTCCGGCCATGCCTCCCTGCCGACGCCCACCGAAACGGAGCACCCCCGCATGAAGCACCCCCTGCTGGCCCTGACCGCCGCCGCCGCCTGTCTCCTCACAGCGCTGCCCGCGGCGGCGCAGTTCCAGAAGTCCCAGGACGCCATCCAGTACCGGCAGTCGTTGATGACGCTGCAGAACTTCCACCTCGGCCGCCTGTTCGCGATGGCACAGGGCAAGGTCCCCTACGACGCCAAGCGCGCCGCCGACGACGCCGCGATCGTGGCGGCGATCAACCCGTCGACGCTGGTCGGCTTCGGGTCCGGCACCGACAAGGGCGGGTCGAACCGCGCCCGTCCCGAGATCTGGACCAACGCCGCCGACTTCAAGGCCAAGGCCGAGCAGGCCGCGACTGCGGTGGCGGCGCTGAACCAGGCCGCCAAGGTGGGCACGGTGGACGCGCTGAAAGAGGCCGTCGGCCCGGTCGGTCAGGCATGCAAGGCGTGCCACGACGACTACCGCGCCGAGAAGTACAGCAACTGACGGCGGCGGCCGCGACGGGGCGCCGGTCACGCCGGATCCTCCGGCGGATCGGCGAAGCCGAGCACCACCCGCCGCGTCGACGCGCTCTTCTTCTCGATCTTCGTCACCACCACGGCCCCGACCTCGGCCGTGTTCGCGACGTGCGTGCCGCCACACGGCTGCAGGTCGACGCCGTCGATCTCCAGCAGGCGCACGCGCCCGCTGCCCCGCGGTGGCGACACGCTCATGCTGCGCACGAGCTCGGGGCGGGCGTCGAGCTCGGCGGCGTCGATCCAGCGTGCCCGCACCGGGTGGGCGGCGGCGACCAGCCGCGCCAGGCCGTCGGTCAACCCCTGCTTGTCGAGCGGACCGGTCATGTGGAAGTCGAGCCGCGCATAGCGCTCGGTGATCGAACAGCCGTTGACCGGGTGCGGCACCAGCGCACACAGCAGGTGCGTGGCGGTGTGGAAACGCATGTGGGCGCGGCGCCGCAGCGCGTCGACCTGCACCGTCACAGGGGTGCCGGGCGTCAACGCCGCGAGCAGCGCCGGGTCGCTGTCCGGGGCCGCCAGGTGCCGGATGAGCGCCGGGTCGTGAAGATCCTTGCGGGTGTCGACGATCGCCACGCTGGGCCCATCGGCGCCGAGCCGCAGCGTGCCGGCGTCGCCCGCCTGGCCGCCGCCGGTCGGGTAGAACACGGTGCGATCGAGCACGATGCCTTCCGCATCGACCGCGACCACCGTGGCCTCGCAGGTCAGCCGCGTCGCATCGTCGCGGAACAATGCCTCGGTCACGCGCCGCTGGCCCGCGTCACGCGTTCAACCTACTCAGTTCGACCGCACCGCGCGGTGTGCGCAGCGTCGCGTGCAGCCCGGGCGGCGCCGCCGGATCGATGGCCACGCCGTGCAGCCGCAGCACCTCCTTGGCGCCGGCGGGCAGGCCGTCGAGCCGCAAGGCCTGCAGGCTGCAGCCCTGGTCCGGCAGCTGAGTCGTCGCGTGCGGGCCGTCCCACTGCATCAGCGTCGGCACCAGACCGCCGGCCTCGAGCCGGCCGTCGTCGCGCACCAGGATCTGCCAGCTGAGGCGCCCGGCCGGCGTGTCGCGATGGGCCGTCACCGGCACGCCGGGGTTCAGTCCGAGGTTGAGCATGCTGCGCCGGTGGGTCTCGAGGATAGTGCTGCGGGCGACGACGTGGATCAGCTGCGGCCCGTGGCGCGCCAGGCGGCCCTGCAGCCCGTCGTCGTCGAGGCCGAACCAGCGCAGCCGCTGCGGCGCTGGCGCCTGCGCGTCGATCGCGATGATCTCGAGGTAACACTGCGGGAAGGCCGGCGACGACAGCTTCAACAGCCGGTTGTGCGTGCCCATCGTCGGGTGCTGGCCGCCCGGCGATGGCAGCACGCCGAGGGTCGACTCGCACCATCGCGCGCCGTCATCGAGCGACGCCGCCGCGACCACCAGATGGTCGACTTCGGTACTCATGTCCGCCTCCGTCCCCTTGGCCCGTGCCTCACAGCTGGATTTCCCCGCGCACCACCGGCGTCACGTCGCCGCCGACCCAGACCGTAGCGCCGTCGCGCCAGACGTGCAAGCGCGCGGCGCGCTGCACCGCGGCGCCCTGCGCGGCGACGTAGGCCTCGGGCGCGTGCCCGGCCTCGATCAGCCATTGCCCCAGGCTGGCGTTCAGGCTGCCGGTGGCAGGATCCTCGTAGCCGCCGCCGTCGCCGGTCCCGATCAGCGCCCGCACCTCGAATGCCTGCGCATGGCCGGCCGGGTAGGGGCCGACGACGCCGAGCTTGAGCGCGTCCAGCGCCGCCCAGTCCGGCCGGACGGCCAGCACGCGCGCCGCCGATGGCAGCAGCACGGCACACCAGCCCGGGCCGTTGTCGACCCACTGGTGCGCCTGCACCTCTTCCGGCGCGAGGCCGAGCGCACGCTGGATCTGCGTGCGCAGCGCGGGCGCCAGCGGCCCGGTGCGCCGGCGCGGCGGGGCTGCAAACGCGAGCCGCGGGCCGTCGCGGCGCACCGCGACGAGGCCGACGCCGCACTCCTGGACCACGGTGCCGGACGGATCGCGCGGCACGCCGCCGGCCGCCAGCCAGGCCCAGGCGCTGCCGAGCGTCGGGTGGCCGGCGAATGGCAGTTCGCCACCGGGCGTGAAGATGCGCAGGCGGTAGTCGGCCTGGGCCGGGTCGGTAGGCGGCAACAGGAAGCTCGTTTCCGACAGGTGGGTCCAGCGCGCCAGCGCGGCCATCTCGTCGTCGTCCAGCGCGCCGGCGGCATGCACGACCGCGAGCGGGTTGCCGCGCAAGGGAACGGCGCTGAAAACGTCGACCTGGTCGAAGCGCCAGCGGCGCGGTGTCGAAGCATCGGGATTCATCGTTGGAGGGCCTCCCGGAACACTCTGCCCAGCGTTGCGATCGCCGCCTCGATCTGCGCCGGCGCGACGGTGACGAAACTCAGCCGCAGCGTGTTCACCGGCGCCGGTGCGCTTCCGCCGCCGACCGGATAGAACGCCGCCCCCGGTACATAGGCCACACCGGCATCGACCGCACGCGGCAGCAGCGCCGCGCTGTCGAGTGCGGCCGGCAGCGTGACCCAGAAGAACATCCCGCCAGCCGGTCGCACCCAGTGGGCGCCACCGCCCGGCAGGTCGCGCCAATGGCGCTCGAGCGCCGCCTGCATGGCGTCGCGCTGGGCCCGGTAGCGCTCACGCACCGCGGGCAGGTGGCGCGCGAGGAAGCCGTCCTTCAACACCTCGTAGGCGAGCCGCTGGTTGAAGCCCGGCGTGTGCAGGTCGGCGGCCTGCTTGGCCTGCAGCAGCTTGGGGAACAGCGCCGGCGGCGCCAGCACGTAGCCCAGCCGCAGTCCCGGCGCGAGCACCTTCGACAGCGAACCCAGATAGACCGCGCCGTCGCCGAGGCGGGCCGCCAGCG
>JBDTUO010000031.1:0-15374 GCA_040007675.1 Rubrivivax sp. | reverse complement strand
ATTGGCCCGTCCGGGCAGGCCTTCGCGGCCCTTCGCGTAGCGTGAACAGGCCCTAGATCCGGTGCGCCGTGCGCGTCATCACTCGCGCGGCGGCGCGCATCGCCCAGCGCACCGGCAATGGCAGTTCACGCGCCCCGGCGGCGAGCGCCTGATCGGCGTGGCGGGCCTCGTCGGCCTGCATCTCCGCGACGATGGCGCGCGACGCGGTGTCCGCGGCCGGCAGCCGGGCCAGATGGCCGGCCAGGTGCTGTTCGACCTGGCGCTCGGTCTCGACGACGAAGCCGAGGCTGACCGCGTCACCGGCGCGGCCGGCGAGCAGGCCGATGCCGAAGGCGCCGGCGTACCACAGCGGGTTGAGCCAACTCGGCCGGTCGTTCAGTTCGGTCAGGCGCTGCTGGGTCCAGGCGAGGTGGTCGGTCTCGTCGCGTGCGGCCTGTGCCATGCGGGCCCTCAGCGCGGGGTCGCGCGCCGTCAGCGCCTGGGCCTGGTACAGCGCCTGCGCGCACACCTCGCCGACGTGGTTGACGCGCATCAGCGCACCGGACTCCCGGCGGGCCGCCTCGTCCAGCGGCGCTCCCGGCTGGGTCGGGCGTGGCGTCGGGCGGGCGGCGTGCACCGCGCCCGACAAGGTCCTCAGCGCATGGTCCAGGCTGCTCAGCAGACGATCGGTGCTCATGGTCCGGTTTTGAAGGGGTCCGCCGCTGGTCGCACGCCACCGAGGTCGGCGCCGCAGCGCCTGCCGAGCATAATCCGCCTGCTCCGCGGGCTCGACCGCCGCCACGTTGTTGCCAGACAACATCCGGGGCAGTTTTCCCGGCCAATGCTTGGCAGCCGGCGGGGCCGTCTGGTGCAATACGGACAACTTCCGCTGAGGAGGTTGGCTCGATCAGCCCCTCGAAGGGGTACCTCGTCGATCGGGGCCCTCTCGTTCAACCTAGGAGATAGTCGCAATGAAAAAATCTCTACTTGCCCTGGCAGCGCTGACCGCGTTTGCCGGTGCAGCTTCGGCCCAGTCGTCGGTCACCATGTACGGTCGGGTCGACCTGTCGGTCGGTCGCAACATCGGCTCGGACGCCAAATTCATGGCCAACGGCTCCGGCAGCCGCCTGGGCATGCGCGGCTCGGAAGATCTGGGCGGCGGTATGTCGGCCATCTTCAACATCGAACACCGTTTCGACGCCGACACCGGCGCTTCGCAGAACTTCAACGTCTGCGGCCTGCGTCCGAACGGCTCGCAAAGCAACAACACGACGACCACGGTCGTTGGTGGCGCGGGTGGCACGGTCTCGGTGGCCGGCGCTTGCAACAACAACCGCTTCTGGGGCGCGCGTTCGTTCGTCGGCCTGCAGGGTGGGTTCGGCAGTGTGGTGCTGGGTCGTGAGTACACCACGTCCTTCCTGGGCAACCAGCTGATCGCCGACCCGTGGGGCTGGGACACGGTCGCCAACCAGGCGGGGATCACCGGCCTGGGCGGCATCGCCAAGGTCCGCAACGACAGCTCGCTGACCTACAAGGTCGCTTTCGGCGGCTTCGGGCTGGGCGCGCAGGTGGCCGAGGCGACGGACGCGATCAACCAGTTCGACTCCAAGCCGTACAACTTCTCGCTCGGCTACAACGCCGGCCCGGTGTCGATCGGCGCGGGTTACGAGCACACGGGTCGCGCGACCCTGGGCGGCGACGACGAAGACATGTGGGGCGTGAATGCGGCGTTCAAGTTCGGCGCCTTCAAGCCGGGCCTGTTCTACGGCGAGGGCAATGCGCTCTCCGGTGCGAAGCACAAGGGTGCGATGGCCACGGTGACGATGGCCCTCGGCTCGGGTGAGCTGCGGGCGTCATACGGCCGCCTGAAGGCCGGCAACACCACGGTGTCCAAGCGTGCTGCGCTCGGCTACCACTACAGCATGTCCAAGCGCACCACGCTGTACGCCGACGTGGCACACGAAGGTGAAGCCGCCAGCAACAAGGCCGGTTTCGACCTCGGCATCAAGCACAACTTCTGATCGTGCACGCCCGCCCGCGTTCGCGCGGGCGGCGTGACCGAGCTGATTTGCAAGCCGCCCTTCGGGGCGGCTTTTTTATGCCTGCAGCCACCGCACCCCTTCGCCGAACCCTGACGACGTCGATGATCCGCGTCGTCGCCGGGCTCGTCGCCGGGCTCGTCGTCGGCTGCGCCAGCGCGCCGCCGGCGGCGACGCCGTCGGACGTGAGCGCCGATCTGGTCGCCGAGTGGCAACCGGTGTTGCTGCCCGGCAAGTTGCCGACGCGCTACGTCGGGTCGCACAAGGAAGGCCGGCCGGCGGTCGAGGCTGTGGCCGACCGCTCGGCGAGCCTCTGGCGTCGCCGGCTGCAACTCGCGCCGGAGGTGCTCGGGCACGTGCGGTTCTCGTGGTGGGTGCAGGACCTGCTGCCGGACGCCGACGTCTCGGTTGCCGCGCGCGAGGACGCGGTGGCGCGCATCGTGCTCGCCTTCGATGGTGACCACGAGCTGCTGCCGGCACGCGACCGCATGCTGTTCGATCTCTCCGAGGCGCTGACGGGCGAGCGCCCCCCGTACGCGACGCTGATGTACGTGTACGGTCGGCAGGGGCCGGTGAATCGGGTCGTCGTCAGCGCGCGCACGTCGCGCGTGCGCAAGATCGTGATCGACGCCGGTCCGGACCGTCTGCGCCAGTGGCGGCTGCACGAGCGCGACGTCGCTGCCGACTTCAAGCGGGCGTTCGGCGAAGCGCCCGGACGCCTGACCGCGGTGGCGCTGATGACCGATGCCGACAACACACGGGGCCAGGCGCGGACCTGGTACGGGGCAATCGACTTCCTGCCGCTGGCGCGTTGACGCGGGCCGACGTGTCGCAGGTCGGGGCGGACGGCGCCTATCCGGCCGCGGACCCGGGCTTACCCGCTTGGCGAGGGGCACGCGATCTGCGGATGATCGCCGGTCCGCGAAGTGATGCCGCCCGACCTGGTGCGCCGCGCCCTTCGTCGGCGGCACCGGCGGGCGACACGGTGTCTGGCCACCGAACCTAACCCCGATGCTCGCCTTCGTCCTCC
The DNA here is from genome assembly GCA_040007675.1 of Rubrivivax sp. GTDB lineage: Bacteria > Pseudomonadota > Gammaproteobacteria > Burkholderiales > Burkholderiaceae_C > Rubrivivax. The sequence continues at coordinate 12,326 of JBDTUO010000031.1, read as the reverse complement.
GCCGCCTGCTGCAGGCCATGATCGTGATGCTCACGGTGGGCTTCATCGCGTTCATGCTGTTCCAGTACGTCGGTGACCCGGTCAGCAACATGCTCGGCCAGGACGCTACCCCCGAGCAGCGCCAGCAGCTGCGCACCGACCTCGGACTCGAGGCGCCGTTCCCGGTCCAGTTCGCCCGCTTCGTCGGCAACGCCGTGCGGGGCGAATTCGGGCTGTCGCTGCGGCAGGGGCGAAAGGTGTCGGCGCTGATCGTCGAGCGGTTCCCGGCCACGCTGGAACTGTCGTTCGCCGCCGCGGTGATCGCGCTGCTGGTCGGCATTCCACTGGGCGTGTACTCGGCCTTGCGCCGTGGCAGCTTTGGCTCGCAGCTGGCGATGACGGCATCACTGCTCGGGGTGTCTCTGCCGACCTTCCTGATCGGTATCCTGCTGATCCTCGTGTTCGCGGTGCTGCTGAAATGGCTGCCGAGCTTCGGACGCGGCGACACGATCGCCTTCGGCTTCTGGACCACCGGGCTGCTGACGCTCGACGGTCTGAAACACCTGCTGCTGCCGTCGCTGACGCTCGCGATCTTCCAGCTCGCGCTGATCCTGCGCCTGGTGCGGGCCGAGATGCTGGAGGTGCTTCGCACCGACTACATCAAGTTCGCGCGTGCGCGCGGCCTGCCCGACCGCATCGTGCACTTCGGCCATGCGCTGAAGAACACGCTGGTGCCGGTCATCACCATCACCGGTCTGCAGCTCGGCGGGCTGATCGCGTTCGCGATCGTCACCGAGAGCGTGTTCCAGTGGCCCGGCATGGGGCTGCTGTTCATCCAGGCCGTGCAGTTCGCCGACATTCCGGTGATGGCGGCCTACCTGTGCCTGATCGCGCTCATCTTCGTGCTGATCAACCTCGCGGTTGACCTGCTGTATTTCATGGTCGATCCCCGGCTGCGCATCGAGCGGCCGACCACCGGACACTGAACCCTCCATGTCCGCCTCGATGCCCCCTGCCGCGGTCGGCGCCTTCACGCGCTTTTTTGACGGCGACGTCTGGCACAGCTTCCGGTCGTCGCCGGTCGCGATGGGCGCGGCCGTGACCGCGTTCATCTGCCTGTTCGCCGCGCTGTTCGCGCCGTGGATCGCGCCGCACAACCCCTACGACCTGGCGACGATCGACCTGTCGGACGCTCGCCTGCCGCCGGCCTGGATCGAGGGCGGGATCGCCAGGTTCCCGCTCGGCACCGACGACCAGGGCCGCGACATCCTGTCGACCATCATGTACGGCGCACGCATCTCGCTGTTCGTCGGCGGCGCGGCGGTGGTGATATCGGTGGTGCTCGGAGTCGGACTCGGTTTGCTGTCGGGATTCGTCGGCGGCCGCATCGACGCCTTCATCATGCGGGTGTGCGACGTCATGCTCTCTTTCCCGGCGCTGCTGGTCGCGCTGCTGATCGACGGCGTCGGGCGCGCGATGTTTCCCAACGCGCACGAGACCCTCGCGTTCGCGGTGCTGATCATTGCCATCGCGCTCACCGGCTGGGTCAAGTTTGCGCGTACCGTGCGCGGCTCGACACTGGTCGAGCGCGGCAAGGAATACGTGCAGGCCGCGCGCGTGATCGGCGTGCCGCAGCGGCGCATCATGTGGCGCCACGTGCTGCCGAACGTGACCGGCCCGGTGCTGGTGCTGACGACGATCGACATCGGCCAGGCGATCCTCGCCGAGGCCACGTTGTCGTTCCTCGGTGTCGGCGTGCCGCCGACCTCGCCGTCGCTCGGCACGCTGATCCGCATCGGCAACGACTTCCTGTTCTCCGGCGAGTGGTGGATCACGATCTTCCCGGGGCTGATGCTGGTGATGATCGCGTTGTCGGTGAACCTGCTCGGCGACTGGCTGCGCGACGCGCTCAACCCGAGGCTGCGCTGACATGGCCGCCCCGCTGCTGGAGGTGCGCCACCTGCGGGTCGAGTTCCCGACCCGCCACGGCGCGCTGCTCGCGCTCGACGACATCAGCTTCGACATCTCGCCCGGCGAGATTCTCGGCATCGTCGGCGAATCGGGGGCGGGAAAGTCGCTGACCGGCGCGGCGATCATCGGCCTGCTGGAGCCGCCGGGCCGGATCACCGGCGGCGAGATCCGCTTCGAGGGCCAGCGCATCGATCAACTCGCGCCCGATGCGATGCGCCTGATCCGCGGGCGGCGGATCGGCGCGATCTTCCAGGACCCGCTGACCTCGCTCAACCCGCTGTACACGATCGGCCGGCAGCTGATCGAGACGATTCGCACCCACCTGCCGGTGAGCGAGGCCCAGGCGCGGCAGCGTGCTGTGCGTCTGCTGCAGGAAACCGGCATCCCCGCGGCCGAGCAGCGCATCGACCAGTACCCGCACCAGTTCAGCGGCGGCATGCGCCAGCGCGTCGTGATCGCCCTCGCGCTCGCCGCCGAACCCAAGCTGATCGTCGCCGACGAGCCCACGACCGCGCTCGACGTGTCGATCCAGGCGCAGATCATTTCGCTGCTCAAACGCCTGTGCCGCGAACACGGCGCGGCGGTCATGCTGGTGACGCACGACATGGGCGTGATCGCCGAGACCTGCGACCGCGTGGCGGTGCTGTATGCGGGGCGCGTCGCCGAGATCGGCCCGGTGCACGAGGTCATTCACCGGCCGGCCCACCCGTACACGTTCGGCCTGATGGGCTCGATCCCGGCGATGGACGAGGACCGCGAACGACTGCTGCAGATCGACGGCACGATGCCGCGGCTCAATGCAGTCCCGGCGGGTTGTGCCTTCCACCCGCGTTGCCCGCAGGCGTTCGAACGCTGCCGCCACGAACGACCCGACCTGATGCCTGCGCCCGCCACCCGTGCCGCCTGCTGGCTGGTCGATGGCGCGGTGGGCGCGTCGGCCGACCCGGCGGGCGCGGCATGACCGCCGCGCCATTCCTCGCGGCGCGCGAAGTGGGCACGGCGCCGCTGGTCGAGGTCGAGGACCTGGCCAAGGTCTTCGACGTGTCGGCCCCCTGGCTGAACCGCGTCGTCGAGCGCAAGCCGCGCCAGTTCGTGCACGCGGTCGATGGCGTCGGTTTCTCGATCCGGCGCGGCACGACGCTGGCCCTGGTCGGCGAGTCAGGCTGCGGCAAGAGCACGGTCGCGCGGCTGCTGGTGGGCCTGTACGCACCGACGCGCGGCCGGGTGCGCATCGACGGCGTCGACACCGCGACGCTCACGGGCGATGCGCTGCGCACCTTGCGGCGGCGCATGCAGATGATCTTCCAGGACCCGTACGCGAGCCTGAACCCGCGCTGGAAGGTGATCGACATCGTCGCTGAACCCTTGCGCGAGCACGGCCTGGCGGTGAACGGCAAGGCCCTCGATGCGCGTGTGGGCGAGCTGCTGCGATCGGTCGGCCTGGCCGCGGCCGACGGCGCGAAGTTCCCGCACCAGTTTTCTGGCGGCCAGCGCCAACGCGTCTCGATCGCGCGTGCGCTCGCCACCGAGCCGGAGTTTCTCGTCTGCGACGAGCCGACCTCGGCCCTCGACGTGTCGGTGCAGGCGCAGGTGCTCAACATCATGAAGGACCTGCAGCGCGAGCGCGGTCTGACCTACCTGTTCATCTCGCACAACCTCGCGGTGGTGCGCCACGTGAGCGACCAGGTCGGCGTGATGTACCTCGGCCGCCTGGTGGAAGTGGCTGACAAGGCCGACCTGTTCGCGCGCCCGCGCCACCCGTACACCCGCATGCTGCTCGACGCGATTCCGGACATCAAAATGTCCGGCCGCGCCCGCACGCCGGTGCAGGGCGAGGTGCCGAACCCGCTCAGCCCGCCGAGCGGTTGCAGCTTTCACCCGCGCTGCCCGCACGCCAATGCACGCTGCAGCGCCGAGCGGCCCGCGATGCTCGAGATCGGTGGGGTGCGCGTGGCATGCCATGCGGTGGAGGAGGGCCGGCTGTGAGGGGCGCGCCCGCCAGCTGCGGCCGCGCTGTGGGTCAGTCGAGCAGACGCTCGTCGGCGAACAGCTGCGCCACCGCTTCGCGCTCGCGGATCAGGCGCGGCTCGCCGTCGACGATCAACACCTCTGCCGCGCGCGGCCGCGTGTTGTAGTTGCCGGCCATCGACATGCCATAGGCGCCGGCCGACAGCACGGCCAGCAGGTCGCCCGGACGCACCGCGAGCTCGCGGTCGCGGCCGAGCCAGTCGCCCGACTCGCAGACCGGTCCGACCACGTCCCAGCGCCGCGCGGGCACGTCCGTGTGGGTGCTGCAGGGCTCGATCGCCATCCAGGCGTCGTACATCGCCGGCCGCAGCAGGTCGTTCATCGCGGCGTCGACGATGCAGAAGCTGCGTGCCGCGCCGGGCTTGAGCACCTGCACCTCGGTCAGCAGCACGCCCGCGTTGCCGACCAGCGAGCGCCCGGGCTCCAGCAGCAGTTCGCGTGCACCGTGGCCTCGCAGGTCCATGCGCTCGAGCATGCGCTCGACGAGCACGTCGGCCGCCGGCGGCGACTCGTCGGCGTAGCGGATGCCCAGGCCGCCGCCGACGTCGACATGCGCCAGCGCAATGCCTTCCGCTTCGACGGCCTCGACGAGGTCCAGCAGGCGATCGAGCGCGTCGAGGTACGGTGCGAGTTGTGTGATCTGCGAGCCGATATGGCAGTCGATGCCGACCACGCGCAGGCCCGGCAGGCTGGCTGCGCGTCGGTAGGCGGCCAACGCCTCCTCATGCGCGATGCCGAACTTGTTCTCGCGCAGCCCGGTCGAGATGTAGGGGTGGGTGCCGGCGTCGACGTCCGGGTTCACGCGCAGGCTGACAGGGGCAGTGACGCCGGCCGTGACCGCCTCCTGCGACAGGCGATCGAGCTCACCGACGCTCTCGACGTTGAAGCAGCGCACGCCGGCTTGCAGCGCCAGCCGCATTTCCGCGGGGGTCTTGCCGACGCCGGAAAACACGACCTGCGTCGCCGGCACACCGGCCGCCTGCACGCGCGCGAGTTCCCCGCCGGACACGATGTCGAAGCCGCAGCCTGCGCGCGCAAAGGTCTGCAGCACCGCCAGGTTGGAGTTCGCCTTCATCGCGTAGCAGATAAGGTGCCGGCGCCCGGCGAGCGCGCGCTGGTACGGCGCCAGTGCGGCGAGCATCGCGCGCTGCGAGTAGACGTACAGGGGTGTGCCGTAGCGCTGGCCGAGCGCGGTGAGCGAACAGCCGTCGAGCGTCAGCGCGCCGTGCTCACGGGCCAGGAAGGGGGCCCCGGGCAGCATCAGCGCGCGACCGGGGCCGAGGCCGCGGCCGGGGCAGCCGCGGAGGCCGCCCTCGCCGCCGGCGTCGATGCGGCCGCCTTCGCGGCCGTCGGTAGCAGCAGCGGGCCCTTCTGTCCGCAGCCGGCGATGAGCCAACCCGGTGCGGCCACCAACCCGAACGTTGCGGCCACGGCCAGCACGCGCCTGCGCCAGCGCGACGAGGGGGTTCGCGGGCGCGCTGCGGGGCTCGGGCCTACACTCGTTTGAAGCGACATCGCTGAAATTCTAGCCAGCCAGCCGCCAGCGACCTGCCCGACATGCCACCCATCCCCGCCGCCGCGCTCAGCGACACCGACTACCAGCGCCTGACCGCGGTCGTACTGCAGTCGATCGAGGCCACCGTCGACCGCTGGTTGCAGGACGACCGCATCGACATCGACCCCCAGCGCACCGGGGGCCTGCTCGAGCTGACGCTCCCGGACGACAGCCGGATCGTGATCAACACCCAGCCTCCGCTGCAGGAGCTGTGGCTCGCTGCGCGCGGTGGGGGATTCCATTTCCGGTACGTGCAGGGCCGCTGGCTCGACACCAAGGATGGGCGCGAATTTTTCGACGCGCTGTCGCACGAGGCGTCGTCGCAGGCGGGTCAGGCGCTGCGCTTCGACGCGCCCTGAGCGCCGCACGTCAGCGCCGGAACAGATCGAGGATGCTGTTGCGCTCGTCGAACGACGGCGCCTGCGGCGTCGGCTCCTCGAGGCCCAAGCTGCGCACGCCGGCACCGCCGGCGTACTCCTCGAAGGTCCACAACCCGTTCTCCTGCACGACACCCGACGGCGGCGCCAGTTCGGCCACCGGCACCCCTTTCAGCGCGTACTGCATCAGGTCGATCCACACCGGCAACGCGAGGCCGCCGCCGGTCTCGCGGGCGCCCAGTTTCTTCGGCGTGTCGTAGCCGATCCAGACGACCGCGACCAGGCTCGGCTGGTAGCCGGCGAACCAGGCGTCCAGCGAATCGTTCGTCGTGCCGGTCTTGCCGTAGAGGTCGGGCCGCCTGAGCTGGCGCTGGGCATTCGCCGCGGTGCCGGCGCGCGCGACTTCCTGCAGCAAGGTGTTCATCACGAACGCGTTGCGCGCCGGCAGGGTTCGCATCGACTCGTCCAGCGCCGGTGGGCGCGAATCGTGCAACACATTCCCCTGGCTGTCGGTCAGGCGCGCGATCAGCATCGGCGTGATGCGGTAGCCGCCGTTGGCGAACACGCTGTAGGCCGTGGCCATCTGCAGCGGCGTGGTCGTGCCGGCGCCGAGCGCCATCGTCAGGTAGGCCGGGTGCTTCTCGCGCTCGAAACCGAAACGGGTGATCCAGCCTTGCGCGTAGACCGGCCCGATCGACTGCAGGATGCGGATCGACACCATGTTCTTGGACTTGGCCAGCGCCGTGTGCAGCGGCAGTGGCCCATCGAAGTCGCCGTCGTAGTTCTTCGGCTCCCAGGGTTGGCTGCCGGTCTCGCCCGCGCCGAAGAACAGCGGCGCGTCGTTGATGACGGTGTTCGGCGTGAAGCCCTTCTCGAGGGCAGCCGAGTAGACGAAGGGTTTGAAGCTCGACCCGGGCTGGCGCGCTGCCTGCGTGACGTGGTTGAACTTGTTCTTGCGGAAATCGAAGCCACCGACCATCGAGCGGATCGCGCCGGTGCGGGGATCCAGCGAAACCAGCGCGCCTTCGACCTCGGGCACCTGCGTCAGCGTCCACACCCCCTTGGCGTCCTGGATCGCCCGCACGACTGCGCCGCGCCGGATCTGGATCTTGGTCGGCGCGTTGGCAGCCAGACCGGACTCGACCGGGCGCAGCCCGGCGCCATCGATCTTGATCGCCTCGCCGTCCTGCAGCACCGCCTGGACCTGCTTCGGTGACGCCGCGAGCACGACCGCGGCGCGCAACTCGTCCTGGTCCGGGTGGTCGGACAGCGCCTCCGCGACCCGGGCGTCGAGGTCCTGCGGGTCGGCCGGCAGGTCGATGAAGGCCTCCGGGCCGCGGTACCACTGGCGTTGTTCGTAGTTCATCAAGCCGCGTCGGAGCGCCTCGTAGGCGGCCTTCTGCTGGCCCGAATCGATCGTCAGCACGACGACCAGCCCGCGCGAGTAGGCGTCGTCGCCGTACTGGGCGTAGATGAGCTGGCGGGCGGTCTCGGCCGCGTACTCCCCGTGCACCGCGGTCGGCGTCGGCGTGCGATAGCGCAGCACTTCCTTCAGCGCGGCGTCGCGCTGCGCCTGATCGATGAAGCCGCTGTCGAGCATGCGCTCGATGACGTAGTGCTGGCGCTGCGTTGCGCGGCGCGGGTTGGCGAACGGGTTGTACGCCGACGGGGCCTTCGGCAGCCCCGCCAGCATCGCTGATTCGGCCAAGCTCAGCTCCTGCAGCGACTTGCCGAAATAGATCTCCGCCGCCGCCGCAAAGCCGTTCGCGCGCTGGCCGAGGAAGATCTGGTTCATGTACAGCTCGAGGATCTGGTCCTTGCTGAGCAAGCGCTCGATCTTCAGCGCGAGCAGGATTTCGTAGATCTTGCGGGTGAAGGTCTTCTCGGTCGACAGGTAGAAGTTGCGCGCGACCTGCATCGTGATCGTCGATGCGCCCTGGCTGCGCGCGTCGCGCAGGTTCTCGAGCGCTGCGCGCGCCACGCCCTTGTAGTCGACGCCGCCGTGTTCGTAGAAGCGCTCGTCTTCGGCGGCGAGCACCGCCTCCTTCATCGCCTTCGGGATGCGTTCGATCGGCGTGAACGTACGCCGCTCCTCGCCGAACTCGCCGAGCAGCACGCCGTCGGACGAGAAGACCCGCATCGGAAGCTTCGGCCGGTAATCGGTCAGGCTGGTCACTTCGGGCAGGTTCGGGTAGGCAACCGCGAGCGCGATGCCGATCAGCAGCAGCAGCGCCAGCAGCCCGGCCCCGAAGAGACCGAACGCCCAGGCGAACATGCGCAGCACCCAGTGGCGGGCAGCGGGAACGGCGGGGGTGGGGGCAGGGGCGTCGGTCATCCGGCGGCGCGAAGCAGCGAGCCGATTATAGAAAGCACCCTGCGTCTGCCGTTCGAGGGGTGAACCGTGATATTCGGCACGGGTTTTGGGGTTCGCCCGTGGCGCGGATTTGCGGGTTGTTTCAAGTGCTGTTTGGCACGTCGGTGATAAGCAACGCGCGGCAGACTTTGTTGGCCCGTTTTCCTTTAATGCGCAATGGCTTTGCTGCTAGCATTGAAGTGATTTCTTAACAAACCGCGGGTGGGGGGTTAGCGCCCCGGGGGAGTCGGACACTGTGAGCTTTCTGGACGCCCTGATGGGCCGCAAACATTCGCCGGCCATCGGTTTGGACATCAGTTCGTCGAGCGTCAAGCTGGTCGAGTTGGGGCAGACCGCTGGCGGCGACTACGTGCTCGAGCGCTTCGGATCGGAGCCGTTCGAGAAGGGATGGATCACCGACGGCCAGATCGAGAAATTCGACGAGGTGGCCGCCGCCGTGCGCCGTGTCGTCCAGAAGAGCGCGAGCCGCACCAAACACGTCGTGATGGCGATGCCGCAGTCGGCCGTCATCACGAAGAAGATCATTCTGCCCGCCGGCCTGCGCGACGAGGAGATGGAAATCCAGGTCGAGTCCGAGGCCAACCAGTACATCCCGTTCTCGCTCGACGAGGTCAGCCTGGACTTCTGCGTCATCGGCCCGAGTGCCAGCTCGGCGGGTGACGTCGACGTGCTGATCGCGGCCTCGCGCAAGGACCGTGTGCAGGACCGCGAAGGCCTGGCGCAGGCGGCCGGGCTGAAGCCGGTGGTGCTCGACATCGAGTCGCACGCTTCGCGCATGGCGATGAGTCGCATCGTCGGCAGCCTGCCGAACGAGGGGCGCGACGCGCTCGTCGCGCTGTTCGAGATCGGGGCCGACACGACGAGCCTGAAGGTCCTGCGCGACGACGAGATGCTCTACGACCGTGACCAGGCCTTCGGCGGCTCGCAGCTGACGCAACTGATCAGCCGCCAGTACGGTTTCTCGTTCGAGGAAGCCGAGCAGAAGAAGCTCGCCGGTGACCTGCCCGACGATTACGAAAGCGCGATCCTCGCGCCCTTCGTCGACAGCCTGTCGCAGGAGATCGGCCGTGCGCTGCAGTACTTCTTCACCAGCACGCCGCACCACAAGGTGCACTACGTGATGATGGCCGGCGGCACCGCGACGCTGCCCGGACTGAAGGATCGGGTGACCGACCTCACCGGCTTCGCGTCGATGGTGGTCAACCCGTTCGAGGGCATGCAGCTCGGCTCCGGCGTGCGCGAGGCCAAGGTCCGGCGCGAGGCGCCGTCGTACCTGACGGCCTGCGGGCTGGCGATGCGGAGGTTCGCGCAGTGATCCTGATCAACCTGCTGCCGCACCGCGAAGCGGCCCGCGCCGCGCGCAAGCGCGCCTTCTTCGTCGCCCTCGGCGTCGCCGCGTTCGTCGGCGCCGTGATCGTCGGCCTGTGGTACCTGACGCTGCAGCAGCGCATCGAAGCCCAGGTCGCGCGCAACGACTTCCTGCAAGGCGAGATCAAGCGCCTGGAAACCCAGATCAAGGACATCGCCACGCTGCGCGCCGAGATCGACGCGCTGAAGGCGCGCCAGAAGGCGGTCGAGGACCTGCAGACAGACCGCAACACGCCGGTCTACCTGATCGACGAACTGGTCAAGCAGACGCCCGAGGGCATCTACCTGACCTCGATCAAGCAGACCGGCAACGTCGTCGCCGTGGTCGGCGTGGCGCAGACCAACGAGCGGGTGTCGGAGTTCCTGCGCAACACGCTGTACAGCTCGCCGTGGCTCGAGAAGCCCGAACTGATCGAGATCAAGGCAGCCGACGTCACGACCGCAGGCAAGGACCGCCGCCGGCTGTTCGAGTTCTCGATGCGCCTGACGCTGAAGCGGCCGCAGGCGCCGGCACCCGAGACCGGCGCGCCGGCCCGCCCGGCATCCGCTGCCAAGGCTTCGTGAGGGTCGCATGGCCACCAACAAGACGAAAAGTGTGAACCTGGACGTGGGCCAGAGCGTCGAGCGCGCCTCGGCGCAGTTCCGCGGCCTGAACATGAACGAGCCCGGCCAGTGGCCGCCGCTGCCGAAGTACGCGGCATGGCTGCTGATGGCCGCCGGCGTCGTGCTGGCGGGCTGGTGGTTCATCGTGTCCGATGCGCAGGACCAGCTCGAGGCCGAACGTGGCCGGGAGCCGGCGCTGAAGGCCGACTACCGCAGCAAGCTCGGTCAGGCGGTGAACCTGGGCGAGTTGCTCAAGCAGAAGAAGCAGGTCGAGGAATACGTCGTCCAGCTCGAGAAGCAGTTGCCGGGCAAGGCCGAGATGGACGCGCTGCTGTCCGACATCAACCAGGCCGGTCTCGGGCGCGGGCTGCAGTTCGAGCTGTTCCGGCCCGGCCAGGTGCAGGTCAAGGACTACTACGCCGAGCTGCCGATCGCGATCAAGGTGTCGGGCAAGTACCACGACATCGGCGCGTTCGCCGCCGACGTCGCGAATCTGTCGCGCATCGTGACGCTGCAGAACCTCTCGCTCGAGCGCAACGCGCGCGACCTCGCGTCGCAGACGCTGAGCATGGAGGCGACCGCGCGCACCTACCGCTACCTCGACCAGAACGAGGTCGACGAGCAACGCAAGAAGACCACCGACGCCCAAGCCGGAGGCAAGAAGAAATGAGCTCGACGACACGCGCGCTCCCTGTCCTGCTGGTGCTGGCGGCCCTCGGCGGCTGCGGCGCCGACCAGGAAGAACTGACACAGTGGATGGACCAGCAGCGGCGCGAGGTCAAGCCGAACGTGTCGCCGCTGAGCCCGCCCACGGTGTTCAGCCCCGAACCGTATTCGTCGGCCCAGGCCATCGATCCGTTCAGCACGCAAAAGCTTTCGGTGGCGCTCAAGCAGGACGCGCAACAGCCGAACTCCCTGATGGCGAGCGAGCAGAACCGCCGCAAGGAACCGCTGGAGGCCTACCCGCTGGACAGCATGTCGATGGTCGGCAGTGTGGTGCGCAGCGGCAAGCCGTTCGCGCTGCTGCGCGTCGACAACCTTCTTTATCAAGTGGCGGTGGGTGACCACCTGGGACAGAACTACGGGCGCGTGTCCCGCATCAACGAGTCGGAGGTGACGCTGCGCGAGATCGTGCAGGACGCCGCCGGCGAATGGATCGAGCGCAACGCGTCATTGCAGCTGCAGGAGAGGGCCCGATGAGGAACTGTGAGGTGGGGAATCGCATCATGCCGAAATGGCGTGCCGGGCTGGTCGCCCTTGTGGTCGGATGCGCATTGCCGCTGGCCGCCTGGGCCCAGAACGCGATCCAGTCGATTTCGAGCAGCCAGCAGGCCGGCTCCGAGGTCGTCCGCGTCGAGCTGAAGGAACCGCTGGCCGCGGTGCCGGGAGGCTTCACGATCCAGGCGCCTCCGCGCATCGCGATCGACCTTCCGGGCGTCGGCAACGAGCTCGGTCGCAGCGCGGTCGAAATCAACCAGGGCAACCTGCGCTCGGTCAGCGTCGCCCAGGCGGGTGACCGCACGCGGCTGGTGCTGAACCTGAAGCAGGCCGCCGGCTACCGCGCCCAGCTCGACGGCAAGGCGCTCGTGCTGATCCTCGACGCCACCGGACCGGACGTGGCACAGGGCGCTGCGCCCGCGCCGTTCGCGCCGCCGCCGGCCAATGCGACCGGCAGCCAGGCGCTGAAGGACATCGACTTCCGGCGCGGCCCGAACGGCTCCGGCCGCGTCATCGTGACGCTGGCCGACGCGCAGACCGGCGTCGACATCCGTCAGCAGGGCAAGAACCTGGTCGTGGAGTTCCTGCAGTCGACGCTGCCGCCGCAGCTGCGCCGCAAACTCGACGTGACCGACTTCGGCACCCCGGTGCAGACCGTGTCCAGCTTCCAGACCGGCGACCGCGTGCGGCTGCTGGTGGAGCCGCGCGGTGACTGGGAGCACAGCGCCTACCAGGCCGACAACCAGTTCGTGCTCGAGGTGCGGCCGATGAAGGTCGACCCGAACAAGCTGACGCAGGGCCCGGGCTTCCAGGGCGAGAAGCTGAGCCTGAACTTCCAGAACATCGAAGTGCG
>JBDTUO010000030.1:0-15564 GCA_040007675.1 Rubrivivax sp. | reverse complement strand
CCTCGCCGCGGACCACACCCGCATCCCGCGCCCCGCCCAGCCGGCCCGCTACGTGGCGCGGCCGGCGACCGCGGCAGCGCCCGCCGCGATACCCGCCGCGACACCGGCCGCATCGCTGAGCCTCACGATCGGAACCCCGAACCGGGCGGCGCGCTTCGCGCGCGGCGAGGCGATCAACCTCGCGCTGGCGCCGTCGCAGGACGCGCACGTCTACTGCTACCTGCGCGACGAGAACGCTCAGGTGATGCGCTTCTTCCCGAACCGCTTCGAACGCGACTCGCGCGTCGCCGCTGCCCGCCCGCTGCGGCTGCCCGGGGCGCAGCGCTTCCAGCTGCTGATGAATCCACGTGGCGTCACCGAAACGGTCGCCTGTTTCGCGACGCCGCGCGACGTGCTGGCCGAACTGCCGCAGGCCCTCGTCGGCATCGACTTCGAACCGTTGGCGGGCGCGACGCTGGAGTCGATCCGGGCCGCGTTCGCCCGGGCGAGCGGCGGTCAGCTCGCACAGGAGAACTTCGATGTCCAAGCCAAGTAACCCGTCGGGCGGCTGGGCCCTCACCACCTGCAGCGTGCTGCTCGCGCTCGCGGCCGCGGGCCTCGGTGCCGGCCTGAGCGATGCAAGCGCCGGCGCCGGCGTCAGCGTCAGCGCGCCCGCAGGTATCGCCCCGGCGGCGGCGGCGGCGGCGACGTCGTCCGGCCGCGTCGCTGACGGCGACGGCCACGCCGGCGTGCCGGCGGCGTTGCTGCCGGAGCGAGCGGGCGGCTGGGTCCGGCTGCGCTGCTGGCAGTACGGTCGCCTGTTGTTCGACGAGGGCCCGGTGCGGCTCGGCGCGGACGGGCAGCGCGGCGCGCGACTGGTGGCGCAGCAGCGTGACGGCAGTGCGCTCGTCGTCACCGACGCGGGCAGCGCGACCTGCCTCGCCCGCCCCGCCGCCGCGCCGCCGAGTCTGGCGTTGCCGCACTGAGCGCGCCGAACCGGTGAACCCACGGCCGCCCGGCGGCAACCCACGTCCAGTCCCACCGCCGTCGCGCACCGCGCAGGAGCACCCGATGACCCGCCGCACGAACGACCTTGTCCGCCCGACCGCGGCGCAACACCCTCTCGCATCAACCCTGCCGGCCTGGGCAGCAGCGCTGGCGCTGGCCGCTGCCACGCTGGTGGCGGCAGCGCTGCCCCAAGCGTCGGTGGCGGCCCCCGGCACGCCGGACGTCGTCGTGCACTACCGCGAGGGTCAGCGCGTCGATCCGCTCGAGGTCGCGCAACTGCTCGGCGCCGCGTCTCGGCCGCGCTCGATCCGTCTGCTCGACAGCGAACCGGCCGCAGGCGGTGGGCGCGACAGTTCCGGCACGCTCGTCGCCAGCGCGGTGTCGGCCGGCCCTGCCCCGGCGGGCACTGACGGCGACGCCACACCGGCGGGACTTTCGCTGCCGGTGCGCTTCGCGTTCGGCTCGGCGGACATCCTGCCGCAGGCGCGGCCTCAGCTCGATGCGTTGGCCGATGGCATCCTGCTGCTCGCGCCCGAGCGGGTCGTCAGCGTCGAGGGCCACACCGACGCCACCGGCGGCGACGCCTACAACGTCAAGCTCTCGCGCGAGCGTGCGCTGGCCGTGCGCAGCTACCTGATGCAGCGCGGCATCGACGGCGCGCGGCTGAAGGCGGTGGGCTATGGCGAAAGCTGGCCCATCGCTGGCAGCGACCCCTACGCGGGCGCGAACCGACGGGTGCAGTTCCGCGGGACCTGAGCGGGAACGTGCGCGGGGACCTGCGCAGGACCTCGTGGGCGCTACCTGTACGGGTGCCGCCGCCCGTGCATAGAATGCCGACGCCCTGTGCCCACGGGGCGTTTCGCTGGGGGTGTCGCCCCGCCGATCGGATTCGCCGATCGGTGGCGCGACTGAGACAGTCCCTTCGAACCTGATCGAGGTCATGCTCGCGCAGGGAAGCGAGCCGGTTCGTCCGGCGCCGCAGCATCGCGGTGCAGGAGGTCGGTCCGTCGTCCTGCCGGCTCACGCAGGGAAACGGCGGCCATGTCAACCATCGACACCACCCTCCACCACGACACCGCGCACGCCGCGACGCAGCCGGTGCCTCTGGGCGCCCGCGTGTTCGGTGCGCGCGACCACGCGGCGCTGTGGTTCAGCCTCGGCGTCGGCCTGCTGGTCATGCAGGTCGGCGCCTTTCTCGTGCCCGGCCTGGGGCCGCCACAGGCGCTGCTGGCGATCGTGCTGGGATCGCTGCTCGGCGCCGGGCTGCTGGCGTGGGTGGCAGCGATCGGATGCCGCCACGGGCTGTCGAGCGCGGCGCTGATCGGGCGCAGCCTCGGACAGCGGCTGGCGTTGTTGCCGGTCGGGCTGAACGTGCTGCAACTGCTGGGCTGGACCGCGTTCGAGCTGGTCGTGATGCGCGACGGCACGGCGGCGATTGCCGCGCGGGTGCTAGGCGTCGACGCACCGGCCGCCTGGTGGCCGTGGGCGGCGACGCTGCTGTGGGGCGCACTGCTGCTGGCGCTCGCCGCCGGGTCGATGATCGGCCTGGTGCGGCGCTTCGTCAGCCGCTTCGGGCTGCCGCTGGTGGTGCTGTCGCTGCTGTGGCTCAGCTGGCAGTTCGGCTCCCGCCTGGTGGCGCAGGGCTTCGATGCCTGGTGGTCGCGCCCGGGTGACGGGTCGATGGGCTTGCTGGCCGGCATCGACCTCGTGGTGGCGATGCCGGTGTCGTGGCTGCCGCTGGTGGCCGACTACGCGCGCTACGGCCGCTCCAGTGGCGGTGCGCTGCGCGGCACCTGGATCGGCTACACGCTCGCGAACGTCTGGTGCTACGCGCTCGGCGTGCTCGTGATCGGCTTCGCGCCCGCCAGCGGCGACCTCGTGTCGACGCTGCTGCTGGCGCAGGGCGGGCTGCTCGCGCTCGGGCTCATCCTGATCGATGAGGCCGACAACGCATACGGCGACGTGCACTCCGGCGCCGTGTCGATCGGCTTCCTGCGCCCGGGCATCACGATTCGCCGCGCCGGCCTCGTGCTGGTGGTACTCGCGACGCTGGCGGCGCTGGTGCTGCCGATGCACGGGCTGGAGCCGTTCCTGCTGCTGCTCAGCTCGATCTTCGTGCCGCTGTTCGGGGTCGTCATCTCCCAACTCGCGCCCGGCTTGCCACCGCAGCGGGCGCTGCGCTGGGGCCCGGCGGCGGTCTGGCTGCTCGGCATCGCGTGTTTCCACGCCGGGTCGCGCTGGTGGCCGGAGGCCGGCTCGGCGCTGCCGGCGCTGGCGCTGACCCTCGCACTGGGCAGCCTGCTGCGCCGCTTCGAGACGGGCACCGAAGACCGGTCTACCGCCACGCCAATCTAAAGTCGATCGTCGAGCGGCAGTTTCACCGTCGGGCGCGGTGCGAAGCCGTGGTTCAGCGGGCCGTGGCCGGCCCCGACCCGCACCTCGGCGCCGGCAGCGAGCGCGCCGCGCACGTAGGTCCGGGCCGCCGCCACCGCCGCCTCCAGCGGATCGCCGAGCGCCAGGCTGCAGGCGATGGCGGTCGACAGCGTGCAGCCCGTGCCGTGCGTGTTGCGGCTGTTGATGCGCGCCGCCTCCCAGCGGCGCTCGTGCTCACCGTCGACGAGCAGGTCGACCACCCGGTCACCCGCGAGGTGACCGCCCTTCATCAGCACCGCGGCGGCCCCCATTGCGCGCAGCGCCCGCGCGGCCGGTGCCAGCGCCTCGATGCCGTCGATCGCATGCCCGAGCAGCCACGCGGCTTCATCGAGGTTGGGTGTGATCAGCGTGGCGAGCGGAAACAGCTCGGCCACCAGCACCGCCACCGTCGACTCGGCGATCAGGCGGTCGCCGCTCGTCGCCACCATTACCGGGTCGAACACGACGTGCGGGAACCGATGGCGACGGATCGCGGCCGCCACCGCGCGCACGACCTCCGCATCGTGAAGCATGCCGATCTTCACCGCGTCGACGCCGATGTCCTCGACCACGGCGTCGATCTGCTGCACCAGCAGCGCGGGCGGCAGCGCATGGATCCCGCGCACGCCGCAGGTGTTCTGGGCGGTGATCGCGGTGATCGCGGTCATGCCGTAGCAGCCGAGCGCGGCGGCGGTCTTCAGGTCGGCCTGGATGCCGGCACCGCCGCCGCTGTCGGAGCCCGCGATGCTGAGCACGCGTGCATAGCAGGTGCGCGGCTGCGGGCCGGGAAGCGTGTCGTGCGCAGTCACCGCGCACCCCTGGCGTGCGCAGCGTCGCCCATCGCGTCACGCAAGGCGCGTGCCTCGGCCTGCGGATCGGCCGCGGCACACAGCGCGCTGACGATCGCCACGCCGTCGGCGCCGGCCGCGATCACGGCGGCGACGTTGCGGACATCGATGCCGCCGATCGCGACCAGCGGCCGCCGCGTCGCGGCGCGGATCGCGCGCAGCCCCTCGAGTCCCAGCGGCGGCATGGCGTCGAGCTTGGTCGGCGTCGCGAACACCGGGCTGACGCCGAAGTAGTCGACCGGCGCGCACTCGGCCGCCGGCAGTTGGTCTGGCGACTCGATCGACAGCCCGATCAGCGCGTGCGGCAGCAGGCGGCGCACGTCGGCCGGGTCCATGTCGCTCTGGCCGATGTGCACGCCGTCCGCGCCGATCGCGAGCGCGATGTCCACCCGGTCGTTGATCACCAGCGGCACGCCGAGCGGGCCGAGCAGTGCCTTCAGGGCGCGTGCGCGCGCTACGAAGTCGCGCGTGACCAGCACCTTCTCGCGCAGTTGCACGAGCGTGACGCCGCCGCGCACCGCGGCGTCGACGACCGCGACGACACCGCGTGCGCCGCACAGCACGCCGTCGGTCACGAGCTGCAGGCGCAGCGTGTCGATCACCACCGGCGGCCGCTCAGGCATGAACGTGACGCAGTCGCAGGCGGCGGCTGAAGTCCTCGCGCGACAACAGGTGCAGGCCGTCGAGCAGTTCGATCTGCAGCCGACCGACGCCTGCGCCCGCAGCCTGCGTACGTTCGGCCGCGAGTTCGCCGACGACGCCCAGGCAGGCCATCGCGGCCAGCGTCGCACGCCAGGCATCGGCCTGCACGGCCGCGAAGGCGCCAACCAGGGCACTCGCCGAGCAGCCGACACCGGTGACCCGCGTCATCCACGGGTGGCCGTTCGACAGCACGGCGTGGCGGCCACCGGCGTCGAGCACGTGGTCGTCGGCGCCGCTGACGCAGACCACGGCGCCCAGATCGCTCGCCAGCGCGCGCGCGGCGTCGAGTGCCTCGTTCGACCCTGCCGCGCTGTCGACCCCCCGCGTGCGGGATGCCAGGCCGGCCACGCTCATGACCTCCGACGCATTGCCGCGCACGACCGTCGGCGCGCCGCTGCGCAGCAGCGAGGCCAGTGCAACGTTGCGGTACGGCGTGGCGCCGGCACCGACCGGGTCGAGCACGACCGGAATGCCGCGCGCTCGCGCAGCCGGCAGCGCGAGTTCCATCGACTGCATCCATGCGGGTTCGAGCGTGCCGATGTTGAGCACCAGCGCCTGCGCGATGCCGACCATGTCGCACACCTCGTCGTGCGCATGTGCCATCACCGGCGAAGCGCCTACCGCCAGCAGCGCGTTGGCACTGAAGTTCATGACGACGAAGTTGGTGATGTTGTGCACCAGCGGTGCACGGTCTCGCACCGCCTGCAGGTCTTCAAACAAGGCATCGGCATCGGGCAATACGGTCTGGGCCACGGCAAGTCCTCAGGCGCGGGTCGGTTTGCGCAGGGCAGCAGCAGTGGCTGGCGCTTCCCTTCGCTGGCACGACCCAGATCAGGTTCAAAGGGTGTCTCTCAGTCGGCCCTTGCGGGCCGACACCCCTAGCGGATGGCGCCGGACACGTATCCGGCGCGCCGTCATTATGCGCGCGTGTCCCGCCCGCAATGGTGCTCCGGCGGTTGCCGTGGCGGGCCTACGGCGACTTAAGGCACCGTCCTACGCGCATCCAGCGCAGGCGTCCGCACCATGCGGGCCAGACCTCGAAACTTGCCTACATGAGCCCCGAGTACGCCACCTGCACCCTGCCGACCGTTGCAACGGCGATCAGCGGAAGCTCACGTAGGATGTGGTCTGCAGCAAAACACGACGCGCGGGCTGCCCGACACGGGGCGGCTGATGGGCGCAACACCGCACGACTGACCGGCGTCTGGCCGATCGGCGGCACTGAACGACGACTCGAAAAACGGAGCGTCATCCCTTCACCAAAGCAACTGGAAGGAGCAGAACCATGAACTTCATCGCATGGCTGATCATCGGGGGAATCATTGGCTGGATCGCGAGCATGATCATGCGCACCGACGGCCAACAGGGGGTCTTTCTCAACGTCATCGTCGGCATCGTCGGTGCGTTCCTCGGTGGCTGGCTGATCTCTCCGCTCGTTGGCGTGCCGACGATCAACCAGGACGCGTTCAGCCTCGGCGCGCTTGCGGTCTCGCTGGTCGGCGCCGTCATCCTGCTGGCGATCGTCAACCTGTTCACGCGCGGCCGCGCTCGCTGACGCGACGCCTCGGCGTCCGACCGGTCGCGCCGCGGCGCCGATCTGTCGGAGTGCTCTCACGACGTCCCGCCCCCGCAAGGGTGCGGGACGCTTTTCGTTCTTGCCCGCGCTGCCGGTCACGTGCATCGGCCTCTCCACCCACCTCGAAGCAGTGGACCTGCGCCGGCGAACCGTCGTCCGGCCGCAATTCGACCCGCACCGCGCAGTGTGGGCAGACGGTTCGACCCCGATCACGGCGGCGCTGGCCACCGTCAACAGCTTGTGCGTGCGCAGCGTGCCCCGCACCTCTTCAGCGCCCTGCCCGATGCGCAACTCGCCGTCGAGCAACAGTTGATCGGGCAGCGTGTTGGAGAACGGCCACGGCCGCCGCCGGTCCGCGTGCCTGAGGCCACTACGCTGGCCGCACCTTCAGGATGTGGTGGGCCAGATTGAGCTGGACCGGGTTGACCCGCCGTGTCTCGGTCACGGTCTTGCTGACCAGCAGGTTCCCCAGCGACGCATTGGGCTGGGTCGGGTCGGCAGCGCGCGACCACTGGGGTCGCCGGAACTTGCCGATGTGCTGAGCGAACAGGACCTTCGCCTGGTCGAGCTTGCCCTTGTCGACACGCTGGAGCGCGGCGCGAATGCCTTCGCGGTCGGGCACACCAGTGGCCTTGACCCACTCGTCATCCTCGCTGACGCCGCCCTCCAGACCGAAGTTCGACTCGGTCAGCGCGCGGGCCGTCCAGACGTAGTAGTTGCCGTGTCCATGCGTGGCGGCAAAGTGCAGCACGCCGTCTTGCTTGAAGTAGCCGATCACCACACCCCAGTGGGCGTGCCGGCCACCTTCCTGCGCCGGATCGCCCGACTTGACGTCGAAGGCCGTGATCGGCGGGATACCGGCGTCGATGCCCTCGACGATTGCCTGCTGGAACGCGTCCGGGTCGCGGTGCGTCACGATCTCGACGGCGTATTGCGCGCCGCCCATCAGTCCCTGCACCGCCTTGGCCACCTGGGCGATCTGTCTGATGTCGAACATGCCGCCCGGGTGCACCGCGCCAGTCGGGCCCAGCGCCCGGGCCGAGGTTCCTGCCGCCTTGCCGCCCAGCTTGCGCAGCGAAGGGCCGGGGTCGAACTGATCCCTCACGTCTTCGGGTTGGTGCGTGCGGTCGCGCGCCCGCGCGGGCGGAGCCATCACCAGGGCGTCGCGCGCGCGCCAGTACTGCATCACGATGCTCAGCGCGTAGAAGCCGCAGGTGGGGCCCTCCTGGGTCTGAAGCTTGGGCACCGGGGCGACGAGCTTGATGCCCGGCGTCACGGTGAGCTGATCCAGCTTCGTTTGAGGCATTTCGGGTGGCTCCCGGTCCGGTAGTGGCCGCCGGCGTCGACTGCACGTGCAGACCGGCGCCACGGAAGACTTCATCGGCGGCCGCGCCTGACGCCCTGGCGGCGGCGGGGAGGCCATTCTGCCGGCTTCTGGGCGGCGCGTCACGGTGCGCCCCGGCAGGCTGGCTTCGCGCGTCGGTCAACTCGGCGGGCCGTCCGGCGCCGATCGCGAGGGGCTCATGGGGTGGCAGCGGCGCTGAGGAACTGCCCGGCTTCGAGTTCGATCAGTTCCTGCCCCGGCTCGAAGGCCGTGCAGATCGGGTCCTGACCCGCTGCCACGCGGTCGAGTTGCTGCTTGAACAGGCGCCGCAGCATCACCACGCCACGGTCGCTGGTGCGCAGGTGCTCCTTGGGCAAGGGCGAAGCGCTGGGCAATGAACTCGGCGGGATCGGCATGACGGGATCGAACCAGTCCAGCAAAGCCCTGGGACGCCTGGTGGAGGTGGTGCTGGAGCGCTGGGGGCGCATCGACGTCGTCGTCAACAGTGCGGGTCACGGCTCGAAGGGTCCGGTGCTGGAACTCACCGACGAGGAATGGCACGCCGGCCTCGAGGTCTACCTGCTCAACGTGATCCGCGCGGCACGCATCGTGACACCGACGATGGTCGCGCATGGCGGGGGCGACGATGAGGGGCAATACGAGTCCGCTCTCGAACGTGAAGTCGGCCACCAGGCTGATATGCGCATTGCCGCAGAGCAGCGAGTTCGCCGACTCGCGCAGCTGTCGGCCAAAGCCCACGACTTCCACGCCGTGCGCCGGCGGGTCGCATTTACGCCGCACGCCGCATGCTGATGGCGCGTCGTGAGTGCCACCGGCTGCAGCAGCGCCCAGGAAGGGGAACCACGATCACGGTGGCGGCCCTCCCGATGCGGCGTCCGCGACGCCGAACGCTGCACCAGTCCCCGATCCCGCGGATCGGCAGCATCGGCAATTGGTGCACGCTTACCAATGGGCACGGCGCCGCTCAACGCCTCAGCACCTCCCCCTTCAGCGAATACAGGATCGCCACCACCTCGTTGAGCTCGGCGGCGCCGACCCCCTGGTCCTGCATTGCGGCCACGAAATCGTCGATGGTGGCGATCAGTTCCTGCTCGCTGATGTTCATGCCGGCATGAACCGTTCGCAGGTCTCGACCGTCGTACTTTTGCGGTCCCCCTGCCCCCATGCAGAAGAACAGGGTGCCCATCTGTTTGGCGCGTGGCAGGTCCCTGCCGCCGAAACGCGGAGCCAGCAGCGGGTTGACCGCGTGGCGATCGACCGCGTCGTCGACGATGGCCGCGATGCCCTCGGCACTGCCGAGGCGTTCGTAGAGCGATGGGCTCATGGTGTCCTCCTTCTTCAACGCCGATGCACAGTCCACGAATCGAACTCGACCGCTCCCGGGTCGTCGGCAGCTTCTGCGGTGCCGCACCGGTGCGGCTCGCGAAGGGCGTCGCTGATCGCCGCGTCGAGGCGGGCGAAGGTTTCCGGCGTCAGCATCTCGGGCAGCGCCAGGCTTGCGCTCCCGTAGGGGGGAAGCAGGAACGTGATCTGCTGGGTCGTCATGCGGAACTCCTGTGGGGTTGCGCGGGTTTCAGCCACCCGCTGAGGCGCAGCATCGCCATGCGGTGTTCCTGAAACGTTCCCGCTCACGGCGGCGGTTGCGCGGCCGGGTCGCCGCCGGCACACTGGGTCGCCTATGCCTGACCCCCTGAGCGTCGACGTCGGCCGCCTCGAGGTGCGCCTGCTGGGCGCCTTTTCGGTGTCGATCGACGGCATCGAGCTCGCGACGACGCGTTGGCCCAGCCTGCGTGCGGCGCAGCTGGTGCAGCTGTTGAGCCTTGCGCCGCAGCGCCGACTGACACGTGACCGCGTCATCGACACGCTGTGGCCCCAGCTCGCGCCCGACGCGGGCGCGGCGAACCTGCGCAAGGCCGCGCACCACGCGCGTCAGGCGCTGGGCCGGCATGACAGCGTGCTGCTGCAGGCCGGCGAGGTGCTGCTGTGGCCACACGGCAGCGTTGCCGTCGATGCCGACCGTTTCGAAGCCCTCGCCACGACCGCGCTGACGGCGCCGCCCGGCGACCGGCGCGAGGCGTGTGCGCAGGCGCTCGACGAGTACGGCGGCGATCTGCTGCCGGGTTCGGCCTACGAGGCCTGGTCGGAGCCGGTGCGCGAGCGGCTGCGTGCGCGTTACATCGAGCTGCTTCGTGCCAGCCAACAGTGGGAACGCCTGGCTCAGGCCGCGCCTACCGATGAACCCGCCCATCGCGCACTGATGGCGGCCGAGCTTGCGGCCGGCAACCGCGCGGCGGCGATCCGCTGGTATGCGCACCTGCGCGAGGCGTTGCAGCAGGAACTGGCGATCCCGCCCGACCGCGACACCGAAGCGCTGTACGAGCAGTGCGTTGCCGGCCTGCTACCCGCGGGTCCGGCCTTCGTCGGCCGGGCCGTGCCGCGTGCCCAGGCCGCGGCCTGGCTGGGCATGGCGGCGGCTGATCGGCCGAACGCGATCGTGCTGCGCGGGCCCACCGGCATCGGCAAGACGGCGTTCTGCCGCGAACTCTGTGCCTTGGCCCAAACACGGGGCTGGTGGGTGGCGCGGGTCGATGCCGCGCAGCCCGGACGCGCCTATGCCGCAGTCGCCGCGCTGACCGACCTGGTGCTGATGTCGGACCGCGGCGCCCTCGACCGGATCGGCGCGCCCGCCCGCTCGGTGCTGGCGCAGCTCAGCCCGCTCGCTGCGCCGGCGGCAGAGCTGCCCGGTCCGCTCGGACGGCACCAGGTGATCGGCGCCCTGCGGCGGCTGCTCCTGGCGGCGTCGGGCGGCGCGCAGGTGATGGTGCTGGTCGATGATGCGCACCTGCTCGACGACGCCGACGTCGACGTCCTGATGCACCTGATCGCGAGCGGGCCGCCGGTGTGCGTGGTGCTGGCCACACGCCCGCCGGTGCCCGGATCGGCACTCGGCCGCGGTGTCTCACGCCTGCTCGGTAGCGGCGCGATGCAGGCGCTCGAGCTCGAGCCACTGGCCGACGACGAGGTCAGCCGTCTCGTGCGCCAGGCGGCACCGGGTCCGGTGTCCGATGAGGTCGTGGCCCACATCGTGCGTGTCGCGGAGGGCAACCCGTTTGCGGCGATCGAACTCGCCCGCTGCGCGGAGGCGTCCGGCCGCCAGCCGCTGCCCCACAACGTGGCCGAAGCCATCCTCGCGCGCTTGTGCGACGTGCCCGAGCCGGCGCTGGCGGCGCTGAGGTGGATGGCCCTGGCCGGTGACCTGTTCGATGCCACCACGGCAGCGGCGCTGGCGCCGGACGCCGAGGCACACGCGTTCGCGGCCCTCGACGTGGCGCTGGCCGCGGGCGTGCTGACGCTGGCGGGCACGCGCTACCGCTTTCGGCACGACCTGGTGCGGCAGGTGCTGATCGATCAGATTGCGCCCCATCGGCGGTTGAAGATGCACCGCCAGGCCGCGCAGCGCCTGGCCGAGCTCGACGCCGCACCGGCCATGGTGGCGCGCCATTGCCTCGCTGGCGGCAGCCCGCGCGAGGCCATGCCGTGGCTGCTGGCGGCGGCGCGCGACGCGGTGCGCCTGGCCGCGTTCAGCGATGCGCTGCGTCATCTGGAGCCGGTGCTCGCCTTCGACGCCGGCCATGCCGAAGCCTTGCGCTTGCGGGCGCAGGCGCTGGATGCGATGGGCGACCCGGCCGCCGTGGTGGCCTACCGGGCGGCAGCGGATGCCGCCGATGAGCCGACGGCGCACAACCTGCGCGCCCAGGGCGCACTGGCACAGGTCAAGCAGGGCGACCCGAAGGGCGCACTGCAAGCGCTGGTCGGCGTGCGGCCCAACAGCATCGAAGGACGGTTGTGCGAAGCCCTGACCTACAGCGGCGCCGCGGCGCTGGGCGCAGCCGACCCGGCCATGGGCACCCGGAAGGCGGCCGAGGCGCGACGACTGGCATTGCAGACCGGGGACACCCTGGCGCTGGTGACCGCGTCGTGGGCCCAGGCTGCAGCGGCGCATGCGCGCGGCGAACTGCACCAAAGCGTCTGGGCCGATCTGCAGGACACCCGCCAGCTGCCGCACCTGGCGGTGCGCGTGTTCGATGGACAACTCTGCATCCTGCAGCGTTTTCTCTACGGCGCGCGGCCCTATCCGGAGGTCATCGCCTTTGCCGCCGGGCTGGCAGCCGAGGCCCTTCGGCTCGGCGCCGCGCGCGGGCACGCCTTCGGCATCACGATACGCGGCGAGGCGGAACTGCTGGCCGGCGACCTGTCAGCGGCCGAGGAGCACCTGACGCAGGGCGTGCGCCTGCACCATGCGATCGGCGGCGCCACCGGCGAGGCTTTCGCGACGCAACGGCTGGCCGAAGTCGCCATGCATCGCGGTCGGCTCGACGACGCCCGTGACCTGATCGGACGGGCGCTGGACCTGGCGCGGCAGACCGACATCGGTTTCCACCTGCTGGACCGCATCTACGGCACCCGCATCCAGCTGGCACCCCACCCTGCCGCTGCGCTGCATGCGCTGGAGGATGCACGCGAGGCCGTGCATGGCCCGCTCGAGACCTGCCCCGGCTGCCGCATCACGTTTGCCGTGCCCGCGGCGATTGCCGCGGCGCGTGCGGGGCGGCTCGATCTGGCACAGGAATATGCCGACCAGACGGCGTACCTTGCCGACGTGGTGATGCGCTTGCCGGCCTGGCATGCGGCGCATGACGAGGTGCTCGGGCACTTGGCCGCGGCCCGCGGCGCAGGTCGCGACGTCGCCGCGTCGCGGTTCGCGAAGGCTGCCGCCGGCTTCCGTGACGCCGGCCACCCGATCGATGCCGCGCGCTGCGAGCGGCTCGCGGTGGCCGGTGTGCAAGGGGACGCACGCGACGCGACCTGAGGGTTGCATCGAGCACGCCCGGCTCTCCGACGGCCGCCGCAGCGCGTACCCGGCCGACCTCCACACCTGAGCCCGGGCACGGGTGCACTCACACCCGTCGTCAGGTCAGAGCGCGGCGTCCTTGAGCTTCTTCAACGCACGCACCTTGATCTTCACGGTCGCCGGCTTGGCGGCGAAGACGCGCTCCTGTTTCGTGAACGGATCGATGCCGGTGCGCTTCTTCTTGGCGGGCACATTGGTCACGCTGACCTTGATCAGACCGGGCAGCGTGAACGCGCCCAGGCCCTTCTTGTGCACCGACGCGAGCATGGTCGCTTCGAGCGCCGCGACGACGGCCTTGGTCGACTTGGCGTCCACCCCCGCCGTCTCGGCCAGGTGCTTGACGAGGCCGCTCTTGTTGAACGCCGCCTTGATGGGCTTGGTGGCGGGCGCGGCCTGGGCCGGCCCCTTGCCTGCCTTCTTGGCCGGGGACGCCTTCACCGCACTCTTGGCGGCGACCTTCTTGGCGGTCGTGTGGGTCGTCGATTTGCTTGCAGTTGCCATGGGGTCGTGTGTCGTGAGACAGGATGCGCCCGACATGTTCGGGCGGGTCGGATTCTAGGTGCGTGCTGCCCCCGTGCGGCAGCCGGCACGATTCACTGCCCATGGCAGGCTCGCTCTCGTGCGTCTCTTGAAGGCTGCACCCCTGCTCGCCACGAGCGCACTGCATCAGCTCGGCCAGAGCCTGTGGCTCGACGACATCACGCGCACGCTGCTGCGCAGCGGCACGCTGGCGCGCTACATCCGCGAGTTGTCGGCGACCGGGCTGACGTCGAACCCGACGATCCCTGTTCCGCCCTGCCTTCGACGCCAGCGACGGCGTGGACGGCTGGGTCTCGCTCGGCGCGAGGCACCCGCAAGGCGCTCATGACGGACAGGTCGGCGGCCTGCACGCGGCCTGCATGGCAGGCGCCGGTGACGCACCAGGCGTCCTGAACCCGGGCTGGGGAGGAGGGGTCTACACTGTTCGCTATGGAACACACGACGCGTCCTGCAAGGTCTACAGTCGGAGAGTCGCAGAACCTTGCTGAAGACTTCTCCATGCTCATTCCGCCGGACCCGCTGAGCAATCAGCTGCTGGCCGCGCTGCCGCCCGGCGACTTCGAGCGCTGGAAACCGCAGCTGGAATGGGTGGACCTGCCGCTGGGCAAGGTGGTGTACGAATCGGACCGCCTGCAGAGCCACGTGTACTTCCCCGGCACCGCCATCGTGTCGCTTTTGTACGTGCTGGAGAACGGCTCCTCGGCCGAGATCGCGGTGGTGGGCAACGAGGGCGTGGTCGGCATCTCGCTGTTCATGGGCGGGGAATCCACGCCCAGCCGTGCCGTGGTGCAGAGCGCCGGCCAAGGGTGGCGCATGAGTGCACAGACGATCAAGAACGAGTTCAACCGCGCGGGCCCGATCATGCACCTGCTGCTGCGCTACACCCAGGCGCTGATCACGCAGATGGCGCAGACGGCGGTGTGCAACCGCCACCACACGCTCGACCAGCAGCTGTGCCGCTGGCTGCTGCTGAGCCTGGACCGGCTGCAGGGCAACGAGCTGGTGATGACACAGGAGTTGATCGCCAACATGCTGGGCGTGCGCCGCGAGGGCGTCACCGAAGGTGCGCTCAAGCTTCAGAAGCAGGGCCTGATCCGCTATGTGCGCGGCCGCATCACGGTGCTCGACCGGCCGGGCCTGGAGGCCCTCACGTGCGAGTGTTATGCCGTGGTCAAGACGGAATACGACCGGCTGCTGCCGACGCAGCAGGCCACCTGACGGCGCTGCACCTGGCCCCACCGCGCGAGCCGCCGCGGCGCTGAATGTGTCCGGGCGCACAGACGCGCCCGCATCGCAGCGCAAAACTCCCGCCATTCCTGTTGGTCATGCCGCAGGCCTTGCTGCCCTGTGGGCCGGCAACCACAACCTGAACGGCGCCCTTTTGCCCGACGCACAGAACCACCTCATCGAATTGCTGCCACGCCGCGACCGCACGCGTTTGCTGGCAGTCTGCGAGCCCGTTCAGCTGGAACTGAGGGAAGAGCTGTGCGCGCGGGGCGAGCGCATGCGCCACGTCTACTTTCCCACCGATGGCTTCATCTCGCTGGTGGCGCAGGTCGATCAGCATCCGTCCCTGGAGGTGGGCATGGTCGGGCGCGAAGGCATGGTCGGCGCATCGCTGATGCTGGGCGTGACGACAGTGCCTTTGCGCGCGCTGGTGCAAGGATCCGGAGCGGCCTGGCGCATCGACAGCGCGGTGTTCAGGCGCGAGCTGGCTCGGAGCCCGCCGCTGCAACGCGTCCTGGGCGGCTACCTCTACGTGCTGATGGCGCAGATGGCGGCCTCAGCGGCCTGCCTTCGTTTCCACCTGATCCAGCCGCGCCTGGCGCGCTGGCTGCTGATGAGCCAGGATCGCGCCCACGCGGACAGCTTTCAGGTCACGCAGGAATTCCTGGCCTACATGCTGGGTGTGCGCCGCGTCGGCGTGACCGCGGCCGCGCGCGCGCTGCAACACGGTGGGCTCATCGCCTATCGCCGCGGCGAGTTGACGGTGCTCGACCGGGCCGGGCTGGAAGCGGCCGCCTGCTCGTGTTATGCCAGCGATGCGGACAGCTACGCCCAGGTGGTCGGCTGAGCTTCAGTCACGTAGCCGCCATCGGCGCGAGACGGGTCGGGACTGCCCGCTGCCGCAGGTGTGTGCGCCAGCGCACGGACGGCCTCGCTGACTTCGGCTAGGGTTCATGTCAGGGTGCTCTTGCACTGCCTTCCAGGGGATTTTGGTGGTACTTGCGGGCCCTTCACG
>JBDTUO010000029.1:0-15640 GCA_040007675.1 Rubrivivax sp. | reverse complement strand
GCGCGTAGCTCTGGAACATCATGTTCAGCGGTCGCTGGTACGGCGGCAGGCCGGCCATGTCGCGGCCATCGAGCACGATGCGGCCCGAAGTCGGCGTCTCGAAGCCGGCCAGCATGCGCAGCAGCGTGCTCTTGCCGCAGCCCGACGGGCCGAGCAGCGCGAAAATCTCGCCGCGTGCGACGTCGAGGCTGACCCGGTCCACCGCCTTGACGGCGTCGAAGTCCTTCACCACCTCCTGGATCTGGAGGAATGCGCGGTCCTCCGCGCTCGGGCGGGAGACGACGGTGCCGGGCGAGGGCGGACGAAGGTTGGGCTCGGTCGGCGGCAAGGAAGGTCGCGGCAGGATCGTTTCGACGGGGGCGGCGGGGCGGCAGGGGAAGGCAGCCCTGGACCGCGCGCGCGAGAGTCTAAGTCAGCCAGCCCCGGCGCCGCGCGTCTTCCAGCGTCAGGTCGAGGCAGCGCCGCACGAGCCCCATCATCGCGTCGAGCTCGGCCCGCGTCATCACGAGCGGCGGCGCGATGATCATGCGGTCGCCGACGGCACGCATCACCAGCCCCTGGTCGAAGCAGTGGCTGCGGCAGAGGGTGCCGACGCCCAGGTCGGAAGCGAATGCCGTCTGCGCGGCTGGGTCCTTCATCAAATGGATCGCGCCCATCATCCCGCAGCTCTCGGTGTGGCCGACCAGCGGGTGCTCACCCAGGGTCGAGAGTGCGATGGCCAACGCCGGCCCGATCTCGTCGTGCACGTGCTCGACGAGGCCGAGCGATTCGATCAGCCGCAGGTTCGCCAGCGCCACCGCGCAGGCCACCGGATGGCCGGAGTAGGTGTAGCCGTGCTCGAACTCTCCGCCCAGTTCGATGAGTACCTTCGCGACGCGTTCGCCGACCAGCACGCCGCCGAGCGGGATGTAGCCGCTGGTCACGCCCTTGGCAAACGTGATCAGGTCCGGGCGCGAGCCGAGCGTCTCGCAGCCGAACCAGTGTCCCGTGCGGCCGAAGCCGGTGATGACCTCGTCGCTGACGAGCAGGATCTCGTGCTGGTCGCAGATGCGCTGGATCTCCGGCCAGTAGCTCGCGGGCGGAACGATCACGCCCCCGGCGCCCTGGACCGGCTCGCCGATGAAGGCCGCGATGCGATCGGCGCCGACTTCGGCAATCTTGTCGGCCAGCCAGCCGGCGGCGCGGCGGCCGAAGTCTGCCTCGGACTCGCCGGCGCGCCCGTGCTCGAAGCGGTAGGGCTGGTCGATGTGCACGATGCCCGGGATCGGCAGCCCGCCCTGGGCATGCATCGCGGCCATGCCACCGAGCGACGCGCCCCCCATCGTAGAGCCGTGATAACCATTGATCCGGCCGACGATCACCTGCCGCTCCGGTTGGCCACGCAGCGCCCAATAGCGGCGCACCATGCGGATCACGGTGTCGTTGCCCTCGGAGCCCGAGTTGGCGAAGAACACGTGCTGGAACGACGGCGGCGATACCGCGGCCAGACGCTCCGCGAGTTCGATCGCCGGCGGCGTCGCGGTCTGGAAGAAGGCGTTGTAGAAGGGCAGCTCGCCCATCTGGCGCGTCGCCGCGTCGATCAGCGCCTGCTGGCCGTAGCCGACGTTGACGCACCACAGGCCGGACATCGCGTCCAGCAATCGCCGGCCTTCGCTGTCCCACAGGTAGATGCCTTCGGCGCGCACGATGACGCGGGCGCCGCGCTGAGCGAGCGCGCGAAAGTCGGTGAACGGATGCAGGAAATGGGCGGCGTCGGCGGCCTGCCATTGGGCCGTCGTGCGGGGGGCCGTCGTGCGGGCGGGTGGGGTCATATGCGCCTCAGACATGCAGCAGCAGGTGTTCGCGTTCCCACGGCGAGATCACCTTCATGAACTCGGCGTGTTCGACTTCCTTGACCTCGGTGTAGACGGTCACGAAGGATTCGCCGAGCACTCCGGCCAGGTCCGTCGAGCCGCGCAGCAACGTCAGCGCCTCACCGAGGCTGCGCGGCAGCGCATAGTCGGCGAGGTAGGCGTCGCCCTTGCACTCGGGCGTGGGTTCCAGCCGCTGCTGGATGCCGAGGTAGCCGCAGGCCAGCGTGGCCGCCAGCGCGCAGTAGGGGTTGGCGTCGGCGCCGATCACGCGATTCTCGACCCGGCGCGCGGCCGGCGTCGCGACCGGGCTGCGGATGCCGACGGTGCGGTTGTCGGTCCCCCACTGGATGTTGATCGGTGCAGCGTTGCTGCGTACCAGCCGGCGGTAGGAATTGACATACGGCGCGAACAGCGCCATCGCCGCCGGGATGTACTTCTGCAGGCCGCCGATGTACCAGAAGAACTCGCGGCTCGGCGTGCCGTCCTCGTTGCTGAACAGGTTGCGACCGGTCGAGCGGTCGATGATGCTCTGGTGCACGTGCATCGAGCTGCCCGGCTCGCCGGCGATCGGCTTGGCCATGAAGGTGGCGAACATGCCGTGCCGCAGCGCCGCCTCGCGCAGCGTGCGCTTGAAGAAGAACACCTCGTCGGCCAACCCCAATGGGTGGGCATGGAAGAAGTTGATCTCCATCTGGCCGGCGCCGATCTCGTGGATCAGCGTGTCGACGTTCAGCTCCATCTGCTCGCAGTACTTGTAGACGTCCTCGAACAGCGGGTCGAACTCGTTGACGGCGTCGATCGAATACGCCTGGCGCGAGGTCTCGCTGCGTCCGCTGCGGCCGATCGGCGGCTGCAGCGGGATGTCCGGATCGGTATTGCGGGCGACCAGGTAGAACTCGATCTCGGGCGCGACCACCGGATCCCAGCCGGCGGCGTCGTACAAGCCGCAGACGCGCCGCAGCACCGAGCGCGGCGCAAACGGCACCAGCTGTCCGTGGCGGTCGAAGCAGTCATGGATGACCTGGGCCGTCGGGTCGGTCGCCCAGGGCACGATGCGCACCGTCGAAGGGTCCGGGCGCAGGTGCATGTCCCGGTCGGTCGGCATGATGACGTCGTAGTACGGGCCCTCCTCGGGGAACTCACCCGTCACGCCCATCGCGACGACCGCCTCGGGCAGGCGCATGCCGCGGTCCTCGGTGAACTTCTCGCGCGGCAGGATCTTGCCGCGGGCGACGCCGGTGAGGTCGGGAACGAGGCATTCGATCTCGGTCACGCGGTGCTGGTCCAGCCACTGCTCGAGCTGGTTGAACGACATGCTCTCGCGCGGTGTCATGCGGCCCCTGTGGCGGCGTCGGCTGCGGCCGCGGCAGGTTCGACACGCGCGTGCGGGTACCCGCCGCGTACGCGCGCTCGATACTGGCGCACGGCCTGGCCGAAGGCGGCGAACAGCTTGCGCGATTCCGGGTTGTCATGAGCGCGCCATTCGGGGTGCCATTGCAGCGCCAGGTTGAAGCCGGGTGCGTCGGGCTGCGTGAACGCCTCGACCAGGTCGTCCGGCGCATGGCCTTCCGCACGCAACCCGTCGGCGAGCCGCGCAATCGCCTGGCCGTGCAGCGAATTGACGTCGAACGGCGCGCTGCCGACGATCGCGGCCAGCAGCCCGCCGGGCACCGGTTGCATCGCGTGCGCCGCCCCGTACTGCAGCTCGGCCGGGCTCCCGTCGTCGGCCCGGTGGTCGGCGTACGGCGCCACCACGTGCACGGCCTGGTGCAGCGTGCCGCCGAGCGCGACGTTGAGCTCCTGCGCGCCGCGGCAGATCGCCAGCAGCGGCAGTCCGCGCGCGAGAATGTGCGGCAGCAAGGCGAGGACCCAGTCGTCGCGCTCCGGGTCCAGCGGCAGCGCCGGGTCATGCACCGCCTCGCCGAAGCGGCCCGGGTGCACGTTGGACGGCGATCCGGTCAGCAGCACGCCGTCGGCGAGCGCGAGCAGGGCGTCGAGCTCGGCCGGCTCGGCGCGCGGCACGACCAGCGGCAGTGCGCCGGCCAGCCGCACGGCCTCGACGTACTTGCGGCCGACGATGTGAAAGGGATGGTCGCCGAGCATGCGGTTGCAGGCTGGCAGCAGCACGACCGGGCGGTCGGCCGCAGGTCTGCGCGGAGCGGGAAGGGGGGAGGAGGGCATCGGGGTTCGAGAGGGCGGCCGGTGGGCCTTGACCAACGCTGGTCCGACCTTAGCAGCAAGCACGGTCCGAGCGACGCGGAAGCCGCGCCCGCCCGCGCGGCATCCCCCGGATGCGCGGCGCGCGGTTCAGGCGACGCGGCGCAGCGCCACGCGCACGGCGTCGACGACGTGGTCGATCTGGGCGCGATCGATGATCAGCGGCGGCGACAGCGCCACGGTGTCGCCGGTCGTGCGGATCAGCACCCCCTGCGCGTAGCAGTCGAGGAAGACATCGAAGCCGCGTGCGGCCGGCTGGCCCGCGCGCGGCGCCAGTTCGATGCCGCCGACCAGACCGATGTTGCGCACGTCGATCACGTTCGGCTCGGTCTTCAGCGCGTGCACCTGTTCGGCAAAATAGCCCTGGAGCTGCTGCGCGCGCGTCAGCAGACCGTCTTCGGCGTAGGTGTCGAGCGTGCCGAGCGCGGCGGCGCAGGCCAGCGGGTGTGCCGAATACGTGTAGCCGTGGAAGAACTCGATCAGGTGTTCGGGGCCCTGCATGAAGGTGTCGTGGATGGAGTCGCGCGCCAGCACTGCGCCCATCGGCACGCTGCCGTTGGTCAAGCCCTTGGCGAGCGTCATCAGGTCAGGCGTGACACCGAAGGTCTGGGCCGCGAAGGCATTGCCGGTGCGGCCGAAGCCGGTGATGACTTCGTCGAAGATCAGCAGGATGCCGTGGCGGTCGCAGATCTCGCGCAGGCGCTGCAAGTAGCCCTGCGGCGGCACCAGCACCCCGGTCGAGCCGGCGACAGGCTCGACGATCACGGCGGCGATGGTCGATGCGTCGTGCAGCGCGACCAGCCGCTCGAGGTCGTCGGCGAGCTCCGCGCCGTGAACCGGCTGGCCGACGCTGAAGGCATTGCGCGCGGGGTCGTGCGTGTGGCGGATGTGGTCGACGCCGCTCAGCAAGGTCCCGAAGTGCTTGCGGTTGGCGACCATGCCCCCGACCGAGATGCCGCCGAAATTGACACCGTGGTAGCCGCGCTCGCGGCCGATCAGCCGGGTGCGCGAACCCTCGCCCCGCACGCGGTGATAGGCCAGCGCCATCTTCAGCGCGGTGTCGACCGCCTCGCTGCCCGAATTGGTGAAAAACACCTTGCCCATGCCGCCAGGGGCGATCGCGGCGACGCGTTGCGCCAGCTCGAACGCCTTCGGGTGCCCCATCTGGAACGGCGGCGCGTAATCCATCTCGCCCGCCTGTTCGCGGATCGCCTGCACGATCTTCGGTCGGTTGTGGCCGGCGTTCACGCACCACAGGCCGGCCACGCCGTCGAGGATCTGGCGACCGTCGGCGTCCCAGTAGTGCATGCCGTCGGCACGCGCGAGCAGGCGGGGATGATGCTTGAACTGCCGGTTGGCAGTGAAGGGCATCCAGTAGGCGTCGAGCGGCTGCGTCATGGCCCAAGCTCCGGTCACGGAATCAGAACCCGCAGTCTATGCATCTGCGGGGCCTTGCCGGGGGCGGGCGGTTTTCATTGCGGCGCAGCATGTTTCCACGATGTGGAATCAAGGATGACCGCGCGGCCAGGCACTCGTTGCGTGACGCCGAAACCCGTTCCATATCGCGAGAACACAGCGCTAGTGCGTTGATTTTACTTGAACTATCTTTTGTCTTATATAAGACATAAGTCTTCTCCGGGCACGAGTGCTGCGTTTAGGCTGGCAGGGTTCGGATCCCAGTTTGCCGGCATTGTCCGGCGCCTCGCCACCCGCCTATCAGGAGCCTCCGCCATGAGCACTTCATCCCGTGACCAACAGATCGCCGCCCTCGAGAAGGACTGGGCCGAGAACCCGCGCTGGAAGGGAACGAAACGCGGTTACAGCGCTGCCGACGTGGTGCGCCTGCGCGGCTCGGTGAACATCGAGCACACGCTGGCCCGACGCGGGGCGGAACGGCTGTGGTCGCTCATCAACGGCGGCGCCAGCAAGGGCTACGTCAACGCCTTCGGTGCGATCACCGCCGGCCAGGCGATGCAGCAGGCCAAGGCCGGGCTGGAGGCCGTGTACCTGTCGGGCTGGCAGGTCGCGGCCGACGGCAACAGTTCCGAGACCATGTACCCGGACCAGTCGCTTTACGCGTACGACTCGGTGCCGACGATGGTTCGCCGCATCAACAATACCTTCAAGCGCGCGGACGAGATCCAGTGGTCGCGCGGGGTCGGGGCGGGCGAGAAGGGCTACGTCGACTACTTCCTGCCGATCGTGGCCGACGCAGAGGCTGGTTTCGGCGGCGTGCTGAACGCGTTCGAGCTGATGAAGAACATGATCACGGCCGGCGCCGCCGGTGTGCACTTCGAGGACCAGCTCGCGGCGGTCAAGAAGTGCGGCCACATGGGAGGCAAGGTGCTGGTGCCGACGCACGAAGCGTGCGAGAAGCTGATCGCCGCGCGTTTCGCGGCCGACGTCATGGGCGTGCCGACGATCGTGCTGGCGCGCACCGACGCCGAGGCCGCCAACCTGCTGACGAGCGACCACGACGCGAACGACAAACCCTTCCTGACCGGCGAGCGCACGCCTGAGGGCTTCTACCGGGTCAAGAACGGCCTCGAGCAGGCGATCAGCCGCGGCGTGGCCTACGCCGCGTACGCCGACCTCGTCTGGTGCGAGACCGGCACGCCCGACCTCGGGTTCGCGCGCGAATTCGCGCAGGCGGTGCACGCCGCGCACCCGGGCAAGCTGCTCAGCTACAACTGCAGCCCGTCGTTCAACTGGAAGAAGAACCTCGACGACAAGACGATCGCGGCGTTCCAGGACGAGCTCTCGGCGCTGGGCTACAAGTACCAGTTCATCACGCTCGCGGGCATCCACATCAACTGGTACAACACCTTCCAGTTCGCCCATGCCTATGCGCGCGGCGAAGGCATGAAGCACTATGTCGAGCAGGTGCAGGAGCGTGAGTTCCAGGCACGCGAGCAGGGCTACACCTTCGTGTCGCACCAGCAGGAAGTCGGCGCCGGCTACTTCGACGACGTGACCACCGTGATACAGGGCGGCGCGTCGAGCGTGAAGGCGCTGACCGGCTCGACCGAGGAGGAGCAGTTCCACTGATCGGCCCGCCGACGGACTGATCCCCCGCGTGCTGGCTGCGCGCCCCAACCGGGGCCGCAGCCCGTGCCGTTTTGCGCCGCGCAAATTTGTCCCGCGAGGTTGCCGCGCGTTTGTTGTGTCGCGCGTTTGCCGGGCTCAGCCGGCGCGCCGCCTCACATCGACTGCAAGAGCATGTTCCGGTAGTCCTCGCGCGTCGCCAGCCGGGGGTTCGTCTTGTGGCAGTGGTCGGCCATCGCGCCGTCGATCACGGCGTCGAACTGCGCCTCGGCCACGCCCATCGCGCGCAGCCCGGTCGGCAATCCGAGCCTGGCGTTCATCTCCACCAGCGCCTGCGCGACCGCCTCGCCTTCAGCGTCGCAGCCGGCCAGCCCCATCGCATGCGCCATGCGCTGCAGGCGTCGCTCGCTGCGGATCGATTCGGCGGCGGCATTGAAGCGCACCACTGCCGGCAGGAACACCGCGTTCAGCGTGCCGTGGTGCAGCTTCGGGTTCACGCCGCCCAGGCTGTGGCTGAGCGAATGCACGCAGCCCAGGCCCTTCTGGAACGCGAGCGCGCCCTGCGCACTCGCGCTCATCATGTGCCAGCGCGCCTCGCGGTCCTGACCGTCGCGCGTTGCGCGTTCGATGTGTGCCCAGGCGCGGGTCAGGCCGTCGAGTGCGATGCCGTCGGCCGGCGGGTTCACGGCGGGCGCCATGAAGGTCTCCATGCAGTGCGCGATCGCGTCCATGCCGGTGGCGGCGGTCAGCCCGGGCGGCAGGCCCAGCGTGAGGTCGGGGTCGAGCAGCGCGGCCTTGGGCACCAGGTGCCAGCTGTGGAAGCCGAGCTTGCGCCCGTCGTCGACGATGACGATCGCGCCGCGCGCCACTTCGCTGCCGGTGCCGGCGGTCGTCGGCACCGCGATCAGCGGCGCCACACGTTCGGTGATCTTCGGGCTGCCGCCTTCGATGGTGGCGTAGTTCTTCAGCGGGCCGTCGTGCGTGGCCGCGATCGCGACCCCCTTGGCCAGGTCGATGCTGGAGCCCCCGCCGACCGCGACCAGGCCGTCGCAACGCTCGCGCCGGTAGACCTCGACCGCCGCGCGCACCGCGGCCTCGGTCGGATTCGACGGCGTGCCGTCGAACACCGCATGCGGCAGGTCACCGAGCGCGGCCAGCGCCAGGTCCAGCACACCAGCGGCACGCACGCCGGCATCGGTGACGATCAGCGGGCGGCGCATGCCGGCGCGCTCGCACTCGGCGGCCAGCAGGCGCACGTCGCCGGGGTCGAGGTCGATCTGGGTGACGTAGAGGAAACGGGCCATGGTCAAGTCGTCGAACGATGAAGGGTGGATACAAGCACTCGGCCTGCGCCGGAGCGCAGCAGGCGGGCCGGGCAGGGCGGCGCCAAGTATGCTCGCCCCCCGGCGCGGCCGCGCTGAAGCCCTGAAGCCCTGAAGCCCTGAAGCGGAATCTTCACCGATGAACGAGCCTGCCCCGCGCGCGGCCTTCCGATTCTTCGAACCCCTGCGGGTGCGCTGGGCCGAGGTGGACGCGCAGAAGATCGTCTTCAACGGGCACTACCTGATGTACCTCGACACCGCGGTGGCCGGCTACTGGCGCGCGCTCGCGTTGCCGTACGAAGCATCGATGCACGCCCTCGAGGGCGACCTCTACGTGCGCAAGTCGACGCTCGGGTACGAAGGCTCTGCGCGCTATGACGACCGCCTGGAGGTCGGCCTGCGCTGCGCACGCGTCGGCACCTCGTCGATGGTGTTCGACGGTGCGGTGTTCCGCGGCGCGCAGCGGCTGGTCGCCGGCGAACTGGTGTACGTCTTCGCCGACCCCGCGACGCAGACGTCCAAACCCGTGCCGGCCCTGCTGCGGGAAATCCTGCGGGGCTTCGAGGCTGGCGAGCCGATGGTGCAGGTCCGGCTCGGCACGTGGAGCGAACTCGGCGCCGCGGCACGCACGCTGCGCACGGCGGTGTTCGTCGACGAGCAGCGCATCCCGGCGGCGCTGGAGCCGGACGCCGACGACGCCACGGCGCTGCACGCCCTGGCGCTCAACCGGCTCGGCGACGCGGTCGGCACCGGGCGCCTGGTGCAGTCTTCGCCGGCGGTCGCGCGCATCGGTCGCATGGCGGTGACGCCGCCGCTGCGGGGCTCTGGCATCGGCGCGACACTGGTGCAGGCATTCTCCCAGGCCGCGCTGGCGCGCGGGTGCAGCGAGCTGGAACTGCACGCGCAGGCGACCGCAGTGGCGTTCTACCGCCGGCTCGGCTTCCAGCCGCGCGGCGAGCCCTTCGTCGAGGCCGGTCTGGTGCACCAGGCGATGGCGCTGGCGCTGTAGCGCTGCGTGTCTTGCGGCCGTTCAGCCCGGGACCGCGCTGAACACCTCGACGTGGCGCGCGCCTCGGCACCAACCGGCCAGCGCCGCTGCGGCGACCGCCTCGATGTGCTGCTGCAGCGCGGCGTCGATGCCGGCCGCGGCGGCATAGGTCTCCATGACCGTCAACTCGCCCGGCGCGTCGCTCATGCGCACGAGCAGGCGCGCCTCGAGCGCCGGCCATTGCGCATGCAGCGCACGCTGCATCGCACGGGCAGCAGCCAGTACAGCGCCCGTCTGCGCCGCGTCGCAGCGCCAGTAGACGAACAGCTCCTGCGGGCCGCCCGCAACGCCCATGGCGTCCATGGCGCTCAGGCGGTTTCGACGGGCAGCGGGTAGGGCAGGTCGACGACGCGCACCACCGGCCCGTCGGGCGCGCCGGCGTGCAACTCGCCGCCCGCGGCCGCGATCTTGAGTTCGGCGAGTGCCGCTGCCCGCCGGCCGGATGGCGCTGCCGCCAGCACCACCAGGCCGGCCGGCTGCCCAGGGTCGGCGCGTTCGAACAGCTCCTGTCCGGCTGCCAGCGGCTGCTCGCCCTCGAGCAGGAACGCGCGCCGCTTCAGCGTGCCGCGGTACTGGCTGCGCGCGACGACTTCCTGACCCGGGTAGCAGCCCTTCTGGAAATTCACGCCGCCGACGATGTCGAGGTTGATCATCTGCGGCACAAAACGCTCGACGGTGGCGGCAGTGATGCGAGGCACCGCGCTGTGCACCTCCAGCCAGCGCCAGAGTTCCGGGTCCAGCGCCGGTGTCTCCGACGGCAGTGCGTTCGGCGTGCCGCCGACGAGCAGCCAGCGCGCGACGCCGCGGGCGTCCGGCAACCGGATCGTGGTGGCCTCACCGAGCGGGCGCACCGCCCAGGGTTCGGCCGCCGGCAGCCCAGGACCGGCGAGGCCCGACACCGCGAGTTCGGCCGCCGTGAGCCGGCACTTCGACCGCAGCACGAACATCGACAGGCGCTTGAGCGTCGGCGCCAACAGGTCGCCGCTGCAGGCCAGCATCACGTCGTCGCCCGCAGTGTCGAGCCAGACCACGAAACTCGCGAGCAGGCGGCCCTTCGCGGAGCAATAACCTGCCAGGCGCGCCTGGCCCGGCTGCAAGCCGAGCACGTCCTGCGTCAGCTGCCCGTGCAGAAAGCTGCGCGCATCCGCGCCGCTGGCGCGGATGACGCCCCAGTCGGTCAGGAGCAGGCCGCCATGAGGCGGGGCGGAGGCCGGAGCGGAGGGTTGCATCGCACCATTATCATGACGCCCCATGGACCGACGATCGCTGGGGTTTCGGGCCCTGGCGTGGCTCGCGCTGGCCCTGCTGGCGGCTGCAGTCGTTGCGGCTGGCGGCGCATGGCTGTGGCTGCAGCGCCCAATGGCGCTCGCCGCGCCGACGGTCGAGTTGTCGATCGAATCCGGCGACACGCCGCGCGAGGTGGCCCAGGCCTGGGTCGACGCCGGGGTGCGGACGCCGCCGTGGTTGCTGTACGAGTGGTTCCGCTGGTCCGGCCAGGCGCGCGCCATCCGTGCCGGCAGCTACGAGATCGAGGTCGGCACGACGCCTGTGCAGTTGCTGGCCAAGATCGTCCAGGGCAAGGAGACGCTCGAATCGGTACGCCTGGCCGAAGGCGAGACGCTGCGCCAGTGGCGCGCGGCGCTCGCCGCAGCGCCCTACCTGAAGCCGAGCAGCGCCGGGCTCGACGACACGTCGCTGATGGCCGCGATCGGTGCGCCGGGCGTTCCTGCCGAAGGGCGTTTCTATCCTGACACCTACGCCTACAGCCGCGGCGTCAGCGACCTGACGGTACTGCGCCGCGCGCACCAGGCGATGCAGCGCCGGCTGGCGGCGGCCTGGTCCGCACGGGCGCCCGACACGCCGCTGAAGTCAGCCGACGAAGCTCTGATCCTGGCGTCCATCGTCGAGAAGGAGACCGGCCGCCCGGACGAACGCGGCCTCGTCGCCGGTGTGTTCGTGAACCGGCTGCGACGCGGCATGCCGCTGCAGACCGACCCCACGGTGATCTACGGCCTCGGCAGCACGTTCGACGGCAACCTGCGCAAGCGCGACCTGCTCGCCGACGGCCCTTACAACACCTACCTCCGCCCGGGCCTGCCACCGACGCCGATCGCGATGCCGAGCGAGGCCTCGCTGCGTGCCGCCGTCAAGCCGACATCGACGCCGGCGCTGTACTTCGTCGCCCGCGGCGACGGCAGCAGCGTCTTCAGCGAAACGCTGCCGGAGCACAACCGGGCGGTCGACACCTTCCAGCGCCAGAAGAAACGTCGATGAACGACGCCACCGATTCCACCGCAGGGCCGGTCGGTCGCTTCATCAGCGTCGAGGGCATCGACGGTGCCGGCAAGTCGAGCCACCTGCAGGCGATCGCCGACTGGCTGCGCGCACGTGGCCGGGCGGTCACGCTGACGCGCGAGCCGGGCGGAACGCCGTTGGCCGAAGCGCTGCGCGAAATGCTGCTGAGCCGGCCGATGGATGCGTTGACCGAATCGCTGCTGGTTTTCGCGGCGCGCCGCGACCACCTGCAGCACTGCATCGCGCCGGCGCTCGCGCGCGGCGAGGTCGTGCTGTGTGATCGCTTCACCGACGCCACCTTTGCCTACCAGGGAGGCGGCCGGGGTTTCGACGCCTCCGTGCTCAGGCAGCTCGAAGAGTGGGTGCAGCACGGCCGGCAACCCGACCTGACGCTGTGGTTCGAGCTGCCGCCGGCGGTGGCGGCGGCGCGCCGCGCGCAGGCCCGCACGCCCGACCGCTTCGAGGCCGAGTCGCTGCCGTTCTTCGAGCGGGTGCATCTCGGCTACGCGGCCCGCGCGGCAGCCGAACCGCAACGCTTCGTGCGCATCGATGCCTCCGGTGCGCCGGAGGCGGTGCGCGGGCAGGTGCTGACGGCGCTGGAGGCCCGCGGCCCGTGGTAGACGCCGCCGACGCCCTTCCGCTGCCGTGGCTGGCAGCGCCGCTAGCGGCCGCACGGGCGCAGCCAGGGCACGCGCTGCTCGTCGTCGGCGCCCCCGGCATGGGCGCGTTCGAGCTGCTGACGACGCTGGCACAGGCCTGGCTGTGCGAGGCTGTCCCCGCGCGGCCTCGAGCCTGCGGGGTCTGCGCCGGTTGTCGTCTGGTGCGCGCGGGCACGCACCCTGACCTGCGCCTCTTGATGCCGGAATCGCTTCGCGTCGCGCGCGGCGACGCGGGCGCGGACGCGGGGGACGAGGGCGGGGAGGGCGGTAGCGGCAGTGGTGGTGGCAAGCGCAAGCCGAGCCGCCAGATCCGCATCTCCGACGTGCGCGAAGGGATCGACTGGGTCGTGAAGACGAGCTCGCGCGGCGGCACCAAGGTGCTGCTGCTGCACCCGGCCGAGGCGCTGAACCAG
Organism: Rubrivivax sp.; assembly: GCA_040007675.1. GTDB lineage: Bacteria > Pseudomonadota > Gammaproteobacteria > Burkholderiales > Burkholderiaceae_C > Rubrivivax. The sequence continues at coordinate 2,788 of JBDTUO010000029.1, read as the reverse complement.
CAGAGTGCGAGCGCGCTGCTGAAGACGCTGGAAGAACCGCCACCGAACGTGCGGCTCGTGTTGAGCTGCACCGATCCGGAACGCCTGCTGCCGACCGTTCGCAGCCGCTGCCAGCGCATCGTCCTGGCGCCGCCGTCGCTTGCCGATGCGCTCCGCTGGCTGCAGGGTCAGGGTCTGGCCGAGAGTGACGCGACGGTGCTGCTCGCCGCCGCGGCGGGCCAGCCGCTGGAGGCGCTCGCACTGGCCCAGGCGGGTGTCGACGCCGCCGCCTGGACGGCGCTGCCGCCGGCACTGCGAGACGGCCGCAGCGCGGCATGGGTGGGATGGCCGGTGGCACGCGCGGTCGACGCGCTGCTCAAGCTGTGCCACGACCTGATGGCGGTCGCGGTTGGTGCCGCACCGCGCTACTTTCCGCCGTCGTCGGTTCCGGCCGGCGCCGACCTCGTGGCGCTGGACGCATGGGCACAAACCCTCGCGCAGACAGCTCGTCAGGCCGAACATCCGTGGAACGAAGCGTTGCTGCTCGACGCGCTGGTCTCGCAGGGCCGCCGGGCCTTGGCTACACTGGCGCGATGAGCACCGCCCCACCGGTTCCGGCCGCCCCCGGCCGCCCCAGCGTCATCCAGCTCGTCTTCCGCGAGAAGGGCGCGCTCTACGCTGCGTACATGCCGATGCTGACGGACGGTGGGCTGTTCGTGCCGACCACGCGGGACTACAAGCTCGGCGACGACATCTACCTGCTGCTGTCGCTGCCCGAGGATCCGCAGCGCTATCCGGTGGCCGGCAAGGTGGCGTGGCTGACGCCGGCGAACGCCTCTGGCGGTCGCACCCAGGGTGTCGGTGTGCGCTTCCCGAACGACGAGAAGACGCGCCACCTGAAGGTCAAGATCGAGGAAATGCTGGGCACCATGGTCTCGTCGGCGAAACCTACCCAGACCCTCTAGCGCCACCTGACCGTCCCGCCCGGTGCCCGCCGCCACGCGAGGCGCGCCGCCCGGGCCGCCAGCCGGCCTCGTCTCCGACGCGGCGGTGATCGCCACACGGTCGGCGGCCAGCCGTACCGCCTCACTGCCGTATGTACGTCGATTCCCACTGCCACCTCAGTTTCCCGACGCTCGCCGAGCGCCTGCCCGAGTTGCGCGCCGCGATGGTCGCGGCGCAGGTCGATCGCGCGCTGTGCATCTGCACCACGCTCGAGGAGTTCCCGCAGGTGCACGCGCTGGCCGTGGCACACGACAACTTCTGGTGCAGCGTCGGGGTGCATCCGGACAACGAAGGCATCACCGAACCGACGCTCGAGGACTTGCTGCAGCGCGCCGCGCTGCCGCGGGTGGTTGCCATCGGCGAGACCGGACTGGACTACTACCGGCTGAACGGCCGCAGCGTCGACGACATGGCGTGGCAGCGCGAGCGCTTCCGCGTGCACATCCGCGCGGCCCGCGCCACCGGCCTGCCGCTGGTCGTGCACACGCGCAGCGCGAGCGAAGACACGGTGGCCATCCTGCGTGAGGAGGGCGCCGGCGCGGTGCGCGGTGTTTTCCACTGTTTCACCGAAACCCAGGCTGTGGCCGATGCGGCGCTCGAACTCGGATTCCTGATCTCGTTCTCCGGGATCCTGACCTTTCGCAATGCCGAGGCGCTGCGCGATGTCGCCCGACGCGTGCCGTTGGAGCGCTGCCTGATCGAGACCGACAGCCCGTATCTTGCACCGATGCCCTTTCGTGGCAGGACCAACCAGCCGGCCTACGTGCCCTACGTCGCCGCCGAACTGGCGCGTCTGAAGGGCCTGCCGGTGGAGACCGTGGCAGCGGCGACAAGCCGCAACTTCGAACGCTTGTTCGGCCTGCCGACGCTAGCAGTCAGAAGCTCATAAAGTACTTTAATAAGCGCTTCCAGTTCATTGTTGTGAATGGATATTCATCTCAGATCACAACGAAAACAATGCGCACTCCGCGCTGCAAGTCCGGGCGGCGTTCGGTTCCCCGTGCGGCCGATGGGCGGTTTGACCGACCTGGCCAGCGAGGGGCCTACGCCGCGCCGGCGCGGGCCGCAGGCGTCGACGCTGTCGGAAAAACGCTGACGTGCGGCATGGCGCCGCCCCGACTGCACCCCACCGGGCCGGCCCCCTACAGTGGTCCCACTCAGTCGAAACGAGAGGGATCGAGCGATGGAACCCGACCAGACACCCGAACAGACCACAGCCTTCGTCAGCAACCCGTTCATGCTGATGCTGCACCCGGAAGAAGTACTGGCCGCGATGGAGCGGTCCGACGCCCTGAGTCGGCTGAATCGCCGCAGTTGCCATCCGCTGGACCGTATCGTTCCGCCGGCCGGAACCCCAGCCGATGCCCCCGCGGCGAAGAACGCACGTCGCGCGGCGCGCGACCAGGACGACGACGACGGCTATTACGGCTTCGGCGTGACGATCAACTGATGGTCTGACGGTGGCGGCGGCGGTGGCGGCGATCGCAGCGTGCGGTCGCGTGCAACTGAGTGTTGGCCACTTGGCGATTCATAGGTGATTCAAAACAACATGGTAGGTTTGGAATCTAAAGGTTCACTTTAGGTTCTGACGCCCCCGGTCGTGGAACCTGCGCCGTCAATGCATGGCATGTGCCCGTCGCCCAGAACCGTACGAGGGCCAGGAGCAGCTTTCAACAGAGGGTTTCGTGCGCCGACTCGACGCTTCCGTGAGTGCCTTCCATCGATTCGTTTGTATGCGCGACGATGTATATTATGTTAACTGATACGAAAACACTCCGTATCAGCAAACGACATCTGAAGCTCA